>NZ_JBDKWG010000096.1:0-63914 GCF_040151475.1 Reichenbachiella sp. MALMAid0571
TGAATGTGACAAAATAAAATTGATTCTGGTCTCTTATTGCATATTTACGACCCATAACACCAAATATACAATGTTTTAATTTTTCATGGAATCGATGCTTGACGAAAAAATGGCTATGTAGATGACCTCAGCGTGGTTTCTCTGTATTCTTACATTATATTTGGTCTCAGCGAGACGCTAAGACCAGTGGGGGCTAAACCCCTTAAACTGACGGATATGGCGAGACGCTAAGACCAGTGGGGGAATCATTCTTTTAAATAATAATAATTTTTTTTGAGATATTCTTCAAAGCTCTCGGGTTTAACAGGTTGTTCACCAAGCTTATTTCTAAATTCTTCATATAGTCTAGTTATTTCTGAATTTGCAGGTTCAATATCCTTAATTATGGATATTATATAAAAAGAATCCTCTTCATAACCAGCATAAAACCTCAATTGAGCTAATAAGTAGAGTGCCAGAATATTTCCATTTTCAATTCTTATACTTTCACGAAGAATCTGATCAAAAAGCGAATTTTTTAGGTTGTATTTATACTTCAGATAAATTCCCAGTTTTAATACCTCATTCGATGAATTTAAAAATGGTGTTATATAATTTCCCAAATAGGCCAAGTATTTATCCCCATTATCGTCAATACTTAAATTACCAACATCTATTTTAACAATAGCTTGTGAGATTTCGGAACATTTCGAAAAATCCTTACGCATAGAATATTGGATAAATAAGGCTGTAGAATCATTTAATTTTGAAATAATAAACTCATCAAAATTGAATTTAATATCTTCACTTTTGGTCGTACATGAAATAGTAACTAATAGAAGAAAAGAAGAAAATATTTTCATATTTATTCGGGTTTAGGTTTTAGAATACGTTTGAACAGCTGTATTTTTTTCTCCTTTCTACCAACCTTCATAGTAGCAATATTATTACTATCATTTTCAACAAAATCAACTAACTTATCAAAATCTGCTTTCAATTTTGAAATCTTATCGGGATCAGCTACTGATAACAATGAACCATTCCCAGCACTAATTAAGGGCACATCTCCATCTAAAGAGAAGTTGAGCAACTCCTCTAATTCTTCGATATTTCTAGAAATAACATCTTGAGATTGTGCTTTATTAATTACATCAATTACCCAATCTGCTCTAACTTTATCTCTTGTGAGCATGTTTTTTACAATCTGATAGTTTAGTGTTTCACCTTGGTTTTTTCCTCTATCATAAGCTTTCTTGAATTCATCAACTATGCCCAATATGGCGTTTCCTCGAGAAATTACACCAAGAGATCTTCCAAGGTTAGAACTGTTCACAACTCCTAAATCTCTAAATTCTAAACCTAGCCCCACTAAAGATTTAACCCCATCAGAAAACGTTTTTTTAGGTTTTGTTTTTGCTTCAAATTTAGCTGCCGATTGCATAAAATCTAACCTTTGAGTGTATTCGTTAATATAGATTTTTGCAGAAACTTGATGAGAATTTTGAAGTTTTAATCTAGGAGTTAAGTCTATGTCGTATAATGTACTTTTAAAAAATTCTAACCCGTCCAAATCTATACCATCAATTGGTCTATTTGAGGCAAACTGATAAGGTGTTAGCATTGGATATGAACCACGTAACGGATCAACACTCAGGAACTTACCTATACTCGGGTTATAAATCCTAAACCCATAATCATAATGGGTACTTGACCCCCACTCCCCGTTTGAGTCCTTCTCCTTACCGTTAAACCCATATCTATATCACTGGAAGCACTTAGACTTCTACCCGGCATTTCCAGGCCAAAGGGATAGTAGTCTGCAGTGGAGATGGTCTTTGCCAGGTGGGTGCCTTCGGCATCTACATAGAGTTCGTCACTTACTACCGCCATCACATTGCCCAGGTGGTTGGTGAGCTCGTAGTGGCGCTTGCCCAGCTGGTGGCTAAGGACGGAGACATTGCCCCCTCCGGTGTACTGCCCCAGTCGGCTACTGCCATAGATGGGCTGCTCTGCCAGTGCCCCGTCTTTATATACCGCCATCACATTGCCGGAGGCATCCCGCACATAGTGCGTGGTACTGCTGTTGCCTTCTACGTCGGTCGTTTTTTTCAGGGCACGGTTGCCGGCTGCATCGTAGGTGTACGCCACGTGCCCACCTGCATCAAGGGTTACCTTATTTACTTTGCCATATACGGTCCAGTCTATCTCCGTGCCGTCCTGATGGTTTTCTATGATGTTGCCTATGTAGTCATACCTGAAGGTGAAAGAACCTGCCGTCACAGCCGATGCATCGGATATATAAGCGGTAAATTCTCCTCCGTCTTCAGCCACAAAGCCATCTTCGAGGTAAACAGACTCTGTGGCTTGTACTGTCAAAACAAACCAAAAGGAAAATGAAAAAATTAAAATCCCTATATTTCTCATTGCACTTTGTTCATAGTTGATGTGCTCTAACCTCTAATTGTTTGGTCTCAGCGAGACGCTAAGACCAGTGGGGGGCTTTCTATCTACAACCTTGCACCATTAGGGGTTCGATCTGGCATCTTACAACCTTGGACGAACGACTGGTATCCTTGATTTTATCTCTTTTAGTGAGTCAGAATCATAAAATTCTTTTATGATTAGAAATCTCCTTTTTTTTTGCTTTAAGCCCCAAACACTCTTGACAAATGAATTTGCTGTAAAAAGAATACTTGAATCAAAGCCATAATTACTTTTTTCTCCTTCCTGATAATCCCACAAGTATTGCATATCACAGGTCAAAATATTTGGCGCGCTAATTCCAAAGAAGGAGTGAGGATAAAATGATATTACTACCTCATTTTCAGCAAATTCAATTGAAAAAACAATAGTGCGAAGAATGTCAATAACCGTTGACCTTAACAATGATATCATAACTACACAGAACACACTTACTATACTCCAATAATAGATGTAATTAATGCCCCTTGTAACTACTAAGGTAATTACAATCGCAATTACAGTATAAAGCAAAACATATAGTATCCTTTTTTTCAAAAGGCCTTTAACTACCCCATTCATTTTTTCGTTTGCTTTCAAAAGCATTTATTTATTCTTTTAAATTCTCAATAGATTCATCTATCTGCTTATCTATTTGTTTATTCTTTTCCCGGGTATTATGAAGACCATTATCTATTGACTCCATAAGACTGTTTACAGAGTTTATATCAATATAGAACATTAACGCAGCATTTTTACTTCCTTCATTGACCACTGTACTAGCCGAACCAATAATAGGTGTACCTTTCAATAAACCTGATGCATTAACTGCAATTCCAACATCCAAGAAAAAATCTACAACCGCTGCTGCTGCATTAGCATCTTTATCATTTGTAGCCATTCCTGTAAACATTCCTACAACCCCGCCGGCTGCAGGAAATACTGAATCATCAAAATCTGTTACCACATAATCTGCTAGTTGCACAGTTCCTATTCCAAATTTAGTTCCTCCATGAAGAACCAATGCTGTCGAAGTTCCTACTGAAATACCTTCACCAGCTAATCCAACTGCAATTTCAGTTGACCCTACGAATAAATTACCAATCGCATTCATAAGCCTAGGATCCTTAGTAACACGCCTCTTTGTAAATTGCATAAAGCTAGCTTCTATCCCATCTACCGAATATGATAAAAGTAATGCTCCCGTTGGAGATGGGTTACGGTTTTGTCCACCATAGTTTTTGAAATACTCTCGTTTCTCTGCGGTGCTGTTCCATTGAACCATCTCATTAACTTTTAGCATGCTTCGAAACTCTTTTTTATTCATATCAAGCTCCTCTTTGAGCCCAGAGTCATGGATAACCCTCACTACGCTTCCAGTTTTATTTTTCGCCTTAATTGCTATGTATTCTTCTAATCCATCTAAATCAATCGCCATAATAGGTTTGTTCCCTGCGAACTGATAAGGTGTATACCAAGGGTAAGAAGATGTAAGAGGGTCTACCGATAAGAAGCGTGCTATACTCGGGTTATAAATCCTAAAACCATAGTCATAAGTAGCCGTAGTGCCACCTCCTAAGTCTATGTCCTTTTCCTTACCGTTAAAACCATACCTATACATACTGGATGCACTCAGGCTCCTGCCGGGCATATCCAGGCCAAAAGGGTAATAGTCTGCTGTGGAGATGGTCTTTGCCAGGTGGGTGCCTTCGGCATCTACATAGAGTTCGTCACTTACTACAGCCATTACATTGCCCAGGTGGTTGGTGAGCTCGTAGTGGCGCATGCCCAGCTGGTGGCTAAGGGCAGAGACATTGCCCCCTCCGGTGTACTGCCCCAGTCGGCTGCTGCCATAGATGGGCTGCTCTGCCAGTGCCCCGTCTTTATATACCGCCATCACATTGCCGGAGGCATCCCGCACATAGTGCGTGGTACTGCTGTTGCCTTCTACGTCGGTTGTTTTTTTCAGGGTACGGTTGCCGGCTGCATCGTAGGTGTACGCCACCTGCCCACCTGCATCGAGGGTTACCTTATTTACTTTGCCATATACTGTCCAGTCTATCTCCGTGCCGTCCTGGTGGTTTTCTATGATGTTGCCTATGTAGTCATACTTGAAGGTAAAAGAACCTGCTGTCACAGCCGATGCATCGGATATATAGGCGGTAAATTCTCCTCCGTCTTCAGCCACAAAGCCATCTTCGAGGTAAACAGACTCTGTGGCCTGCACTACCACTGTCTCCCCTGCTCCTACCCGGGCACTACCCCCTATATTGAGTGTGGGATAGATTTTGTCTCCCGTAGATACAGAACCGCTGCTGATGTGTTTTACTTCTACTTCATTGGCCTCCAGGCCGGTGAGGCGGTTTCGTCCGGAGGCATATTGGTATTCAAAATTATCCATTACCAGACCATTCTGGTCTTTTCTGATAAGGGTACCGAGGTTGCCGTTTGGATCATAACTGTAGTCGGTATCGTAGGTCTCGGCACTGCCACGTGCCTGGTAGCCTCCTGCTCCGGGATCGTAAGCCCCTAGTCCTTTGGAGGCAATGATGCGGTTGAGCTGGTCGTATCGGTAGGCCATGGCGTTCATACCTTTTTCAGGTTCATCATTGTACTCACCCACATGGTCGAGCCAGGTATTCATCCAGGAGATGTTGCCATTGTAGAGTCCTGTGCCGTCTTCACCTACATTATAGGTATCTGCGTGCTGATACATCGCCCATAGGTTGTCATCCCTGTCGGCTATATCGGTCATGCCAGCTTTGGGCTCAAAGTCTCCATCGAAGTAACCCAGTGTCATGGCAAATTCGTCTTTAGCGAAATTGGGACTCTGGATAAACGGACTGCCATCAAAAGGGACATTCACGCCCTTGAGCCAGCCCTGGAGGGTATAGTAGTAGTCGAGTTGTTGGATGTTTTTCTCCCCAAGCTGCACGTTTTTCAGTGGGCCATGCGGATAGTATTCATAGACGGCATCCTGGTTCCATATCAGTCCATCGGTGGAAGTAGCTACTGTGGTGATGCGGTTGTCGGCATCATAGCTGTATTTGTGCATGAAGCTGTCGTCTTCACCGTATTGGTAAAACACATAGTTGACATTGCCACTGACCAGATCGTACACATAGTCGATGCGCTTGGGTTCAAGACCGGGAATCTCCTGCATCAGGCTTTTTACATTGCCATGCGGATCGTAGCTGTAATAGGTCCTGGTGGTATTGGTATTGGAAGACACATCGGGTAATACTTCCACCTGGGCTACCCTGCCACGGAGGTAGCTTTGTGTAAAAGTAGGCGAAGCACCCGCCACTTTAAGGTCGTAATAAGTACGTGTCAATTCTGAGAGGTCGTAAGTGATTTCGTCAGGGAAGTCTTCGTCGTTGAGCAATGTGGCTAACGTACCGGAATTTGCTGCTGAGAGCAAATCCACCTCATAAGACAGTTTACCCACTTCTGTAATCCGACCCTGTCTGTCATATTTGGTATAGGAGTATTCTTCGTCGAATTTTTGCTGTGGATTTTGGGACAACCGCAGCTGGCCTTTGCTGTTGTATCGGAATCTGGTGATGCCGGGAATGCTTATTTCCGGGTCGTTTGGATCGGTACCTCCATGGTCGGGGGTTTCCTGCTCCACGAGTTGGTTTAGAGAGTTGTATCTGTACTGTGTTCGGTAAGCATGTGCTCCATTCATGCCATATTTCACCCCTTTGGGGGGAACAGTCTGCACGAGGTTGCCCGCACGGTTGTAGTAGTAGAGCGTATGGTGATATTCCTTAGGCTCGTAAGAGAATGTAAAAGTTTCGTCAATATTGTCCAGGCACTGCGCAGCGTAATCAACAACGTAATCATTGATTACTGTCTGGAGGTAATCTTCCTGTTGTTGTTTGACAATGGCCTGACGGTCGGCTTCCAGATTGGCTTCACATTGGTTTTTGTATTTGGCTATTTCGATATTGAGATCCAAGGCAAATAAGTCTTGTGAGTATTGGAGGCAACCTGCTAAACCCACATCATTGCACCCTCCTCCGGAAAATGGAGCTGTGCAAGATTCTACATTTAGTGTAATGTCATTACCGATAAGAATAACATCATCTACTCCTCTGGTCAGGTTTCTTATTTTATAAAAATAAACTCCTTCATCTGATGGCGAAACATTTTCCACTACAAAAGTATAGTTATCTTCATCAAATGATGTACTAACCAAAGAAGGGTTCATCAAACCGTCACCAGCAGGATCAAACCACCATTCATATTCACTATCCACAACACCATCTCCAAATTGGGTAGCCAACCCACGGTCAATATTTACTGTCAATGTTATATTTTGCCCCTGCTCAACATCTATAGTAGTAGCCTTACCTACTTTATTTTGCGTACCCAATGATGAACTTGAAATGCTCTCATCATACCTAATCAATCCTACAGGGATTAAATCCTCAAAAGTGAAATAATTATCAGATAAATAAAGTGTAGGTACTCTGGATATTACTTCTGCAGCAGCATTGGATATATCCTGAAAATGGTTGCCACTAACATTCAAGTAAATAAGGTTGTCAACTATGCCATCAAGATTCGCCAAATCACCTCCTATATTATTAAAGTCAATACTCAAGGCTCTTAAGTCCGTATTGAAATTTTGAAATACTGGTAAATTTCCACTTATCCCTTTTTTCCTAATATCAATCCATCGCAATCTACCATTTGAAGCTGTGGAATACACTCCCTCCATATCACAGTAATCATTCTTCAATGCAGCTGAAGCATACCAGTTCTTAGTATTATCAGCAAATTCCCAATTTGTACCATCCATATCATCGTACATGTCAATTAAGAGATTTCGGTCATCGGTATTACTTATGGTCAATGGTCCAGTAGCTGAAGTGTAATCACTACCATCGAAAGTTAAACACTGATTGGTATCTGGGTCAGCAAGCCTTAGGTCATAGGGTCCCTCATTGTTGTTGATATATGTAATGTCAGTCATGAATTTATTACATTGTAAATCAATCACCAATGGAGATTCTTCCAATGAGCATGAACCCAGATATCCCTGAATAGATGCAAGGCTAGTATTGCCTGCCGTAATATCGTCTTTGATAATGTAGCGTAAAGTTGGCATCCCTCTACCGGCAAAATAATTTCTCAGGTGGCTTCTAATGGATACAGTATCCGACTCACTGAAAGTAATATCGCAATGAAATGCCATTACAGACACCAGCACATCCAATTCTTCACTGGTAATTTCCCCCGATGCTCCCTGATCTTCGCCCCATTGCTGTATGTCATCGGATATAAGGTTAGGGTATCCTTTTAGGGGGTTCGCTGCATTTGTTCTGTCATATTCATCCACCAATGCCTGACAACTGTTAGCAACAGCTATTTCCTTTTGGATTCTTCTTTTTTCATCGAGGTAAAAAGAGCGGTACAACTGCCATCTGGCTTCATCGATTTCGGCACTGTTGTCCCCACCCGGATTATTTGTGATAATATTCAGATACAAAAAGTGTATGCCGTTGGCTGGTGGAGCACCCAGATCTGCCTCCATTTTCCCTGTCTCAATATCAATGAGATAAGTGGTATTTGTGGGATCAACCATTTCATCCAGAGGTCCAAAAATTGACGTTTCAGAGTCTCCGGTATCCGGATCATTTCGTTCGATTTCCAGGCTATTCAGTCTGTCAAGTATCGTCTGCTTCTCAGATGTTCCTTCCAATGATGAAGAGAAATAAGGATCTGAATCGACCAAATCTACTACCGTAAAGGTATTGGCAGGATCAGCTGTTGCTTTATATGCAGCAATGGCATCTGTCCAGTTTTCTATCAGATATAGCTTGTCATCAAATATTTCACTCTCCATATTGTCCATACAGGAGGTGTATTGGCAAAAAAGCGAATGGTCAAAAACGTCATTGCCTGATGATAAATTTTCATAATCGTTGAAATACGCAATCAAATCATCGTAAAGTAACCCTGATGGATTTGCACCTTCTAAAATTTCTGATATGATGGTTTGTTTGATGTTTTCACAATCTTTCAAAGCCATTTCTGGAATAATGGTCTCTCCCGGATCAATGGTCGAAGTATTTACATCACAAAAAGAAACATCAATAGCCGGAACATTGTTGGCGATGGTAATGGATTGTGCCTGTACAACCGAAGAGGACAATACCTCCACTTTTATTTCTTCATAGGTGAGTTTGTGAGGCCTTACTATTTTAGATATGGTATAATCTCCGATTTTGGAGAACGTGCTATTCCCGGTCAAAGAGACGTTTTGAACTAACTGAACATTGCAATCAGTGGCAGTTACATCAACAGCAGAAGCTGAAAGTGCCTCCACTCCATCAGGATCTATTACTCTAATATCTATATCATATTTACATGCTTGGCAGGGAATATCGTCCATAGTAGCTGCCAGTGCCCGGAACACTGAAGTAAAAGTATAATTTGTGGTAACAGCATTCAGTATTTTGTAAATAGTAACCCTGGATCCATCTGTCAACTCATAGCGATCGCTCAAATCAACTACAAAAGGGGAACTCACATTCAAATTATAATCTGATAAGTTAAGTCCATCCATATTTTCAGTTGGATCACCTGCAAGAGCGGTAGCTATTGTCCTCCCCGCTGCGTCGGTATAGGTAACCGATACCTGGCCGTTTGCATCCTGTACAAGGTTTTTCTGATAGTGATCTGCTTGTCCATAATTACCAGTGCCAAATAGCCAATCAAGTTCTTCTTTGGAAGCAGTTCCGTAGAAGTAATTGACCGTTTTTTCACCATCAATATTAAACTTCTGTCCAACACCTGATTGTTTGTTCACCCTCCCCAAATTGTCATGAGTATAACTAATCTGGGTATAGGGATAACCATTGCTGGATGGAATACCAAGATCGGTAGCGTTGTTGTAATAGTTATCAGCCACACTGGTACTCAACAGGCCATTTGCAGTGCCTCCATTGTCATAGGCTTCTTTGTAGTGCTCGACATACCCAGGCTGAATAAACTGGTTTTGCTCTGAAAAATCAAAGCCATTCCCAACCATGGGTACAGGTAAGAAATCCATCACTTTCCGGCCTTCAAAATCATATTTAGATTCAGCAACCATTGTCACTCCCTGTTCAGAGAGATTTGTCAATACCTGTTTTGGTTTCAAAAGACCATCGTAGTAGCTCACCACACTCTTGCTTTTGCCACCTTCCGCAAAGGATGTTACTCTTTGCCAATTGTTTCCTTCCTCAATATTTTCAATACTGTACCCCAAGTCATTTCCTTCTTCCCAGTCTCCAAGCAACTCATGTGAAGAGAAGTCGGGATTCATTCCTACATAACGTACCCTATACCATATTTTACCTTTAGTGTGTGGTACATTTAGTATGTATTGATCCATCTGTGTGGTTATTCTTATAGGATCCTTTTGAGTAAAAGCACTTGCATTGTTATTGGGTTGATCTGTAGCATCTGCATCTATGAATACCCATTCCAGTTCATATCGGTCTATCATAATACCACCTGCAGGTGGTTTTTGCCAGGTAATATCATGTATAGTATTATCACTCAACAAAGAAACTGATAAGTTCAGGTCATAGCCTTCATCAAAATCATTCTCCCTTACTCTATAAAATTCAACTCCAAGGGTAATATTTTCTGTTGGTACTGTGCCAGTGCCTGATATATTCAACACTTTGATGTGCCAATCAGATTCTACTGCAAAAGGAATAATTTGACCATGAAATACCTGATCCAATACTATTTGTTCACCCATATTCAAGGTAAGTTCGTATTCCCACATCTTGGTGATGCCCTCATACAAGCCAAAGGTGAAATCTGATGTCCAGCCTGTAGTAGGCACTTCAAAATCAGGATCATCCATATACATCTTAAACCCAACATAATAATCTCCTTCAAAGCAACATAATGGAAATATGTTTTCTTCCTGATCAATAGATAAATTACTCAGATCAAATTTTTTATCCAAATCTCTGACTTTATGTATTTGCTTGCCATTTCGTCCGGGAACAATACCCTGAGGTGGTATTTTCACCTGAGCCTGAGCCAATGTGATCGTTAATATCAAAGCAAGTAAAAAGAAAGACACTCCCCTGCTACTAAAACCTTCACCAATTGAAAGAATATCCGCTTTGAATCTATTTGGGAAATTTTTCATATATGATAATTTTTCAATTCTTGACGATCATTTTTTAGTTCAATACAAACACTTCAGATTTACTTACTCTATATTCAGAAAAGTCCTTTTCAGGCTTTAGTTCACCTTCTTCGATTCGTAGATATCTACGTTCATCAAACATTTCCTTTTCATGCAATGGATTTATTTCAAAAACAGGATAGCTCACTTTAGATATTACACTACTTCCCAACCTTTCAGCATTGTATTGCACATCCAATTGTCGGATTAAGTATGTATTAGAATCAAAATAAATATCAACGAATTCGTACAAGGCTTCTTTCTGTTTCAATCTATAATGTATTAATCCGTTCTTTTTTCCTTGTAAAACAGGCAAGTTGCTTTGACTCAATAATGAATCTATATTTTTAGAAGGGTTTGAATTTGTAGCATCAAAGTCATCTAATCGTTTTTGGTATTGTATTAATTTGATATTGTGATTTACAACAACCATACACTTTTCGTTTACTATCATTTCGATATCCCCCGCAACTACTTTTGATTTTTGCCCATCTATCCACATGAAGCTAGTATCACTTTGAAGAGCAGTTTTGGCATATTCATCAACAAATGTTTTGCTAATGGTTACTATTCTTGCCTTTTTGATATTCTTATGAACTTCCCTTATTTTCGAAATCGTATCATCAGGAGCTTGTGACATGAGCACATTATTTGATAGCAAAAGCATAAAGCAGCATGCTAAAACAATATAAACATCACCAGATGAAGGGCGAATCCTGACAGAAACAGTTGATTTGGACAATATCGTGCTGAACCTCGTCATTCTGGTACTACTACAGAGGTAACGGTATGATTGGTAGATTCCTGAATGGTACGGATACCCCGGGTAGTTTCTTTTCTAACCTGATAAACTTTGCCTTCTGCATCATAGGAATATAATGTTGCAAAATTATTTTCATCCAATGTGGCACTTACCCGAAATTTATCATCATATACATAGGATTGCATGTTGCCAGTGAGGGGAAACAATCGCAAGTCATCAAAGTAAGCGGTCGTAGCTTCACCGCTTTTGAATTGCAACTCAAAATAGTCATAATCCACTGGAACCTGAAAAGTACCTTCAATTTGCTGCCAACCTTCGACTATTGGACCAACTGTGGCCAAAGGAATAGGCGATTGTGCCACATCGCTAACAGTAAAAATGACATCAATTCCTAAGCCATTTGCCAGCAACGGTTCATTGTAATAAGCATTCCCCGGGCTAACTGCCACCCAGGCACTTACGAAGTAATATTTTTCATTTTCCAAATCGAGTAGATGCTGCCTGAAATTTTTCGATCCCGTAATGGACAAACTCTGAGTACCTGTATGGCCAGTATTGGAAAGGGATACATCTCCAATACCACTTGCCTCCTGGTGAACGACCATATAACCCCTAAAGATCTCCTCAGAAATAATTTCATTAAAGTCTGCAAATACATGCATTTCTCCATTTTCCAGCTCATCAGCACTACAATATATTTTCACCTTAGTAGCATGATCGGGTGTTATCACCTCTACAAACTGTGTGGTACCAATAGCTGCTACAGTAGCCAATGGAGCATCAATAATCGCTATATTATTCAATCCAGCTTTAATCCTATATTTTTTTATTTTAAAGGGAACATCTGACAAGTCATCACTAAAGAAAAAATTACCCGCATAACCATCCTCAATTTCTTCAAAGCCAGTGAATGCCATTTCTGAATGTGCCATATTTTGACCTACTGCCAGGGGAAATTTTTGATCATAGGTATAAATAGCAGATAAATATACATTTTGTACATCTTTATTTTCTATTTCGTTGCTTGATGAATTGTATTGGGTTATCTGATTGGCTATGAGCCAATTAGGGTTTTGATCGGCTATCAGGGAATTCCAAACAAAAGAATTCTGAACAAATGTCCCAGTCTCCTCCATATTTGTCCAACTACCCTGAGATCGCAAATCACTGCCTGTATTGAATACATATTGAGCCTCTGTGCGCCATACACCTGCTGATCCCTTGTCATAGGGGTGTAAGTCGTAAGTTTCCTGATCGTTAGGTGCTAATGGCCAAGCCGAATTGAATTCTGATGCAGCAGTGTTTAATACTTCACCATATTCTGGTGCCGACTCTTGGATAGATTGAGAATCTAACATATCAGGCACCAAAAAAGTAACGCTCATGCTTGCCGGCTCGTCAATGATACCACAAGGCCTACACAGATAGGACACTTCGAGATTTACGTCAACATTGTTTAGATCCTCTGTATCAAAATGATATACGAACACTTTTTGCTTGCTGCTGATGGCGTTTCCTCTGTGTGTAAAGCTCCATGTTTGATCAACAATCTGCACATAGTCTAAAACATCATTGGTATAAGGATCCTTAAATTGGACATCATAATCAAATATAGAAGAGCAATAAGTATTGTGATAACTTGGAGTAAGTATAACCTGAGGCCCTAAGATTTCCTGATCAGAAAGGTAATAATAGACCTCAGCCTGACATTGATTCAACCCATTGATGTTGCAATTATAATATACCTGTGCACTTACATCATAGGCACCCCCTCCATAGCCCTCACTGGTTTTATCATAGTTGTGGGTGATTATTGATTGCTCAAAAATCTGGCTTGATGTAATATATTGACCACTGAAATATACGGTTTCAGATAAACCGTCTCCAAAGTTCCATACAATGTGAGATGCTCTACAGCTTCCAGGATCTGCATTTTGAAATCCAAAAACTGCTTCACACGCACTACTATCCAACTTAACTATTTCCCCTAAAACTGGTTTCTCATAAGGATCGAATTCAACGTTTCCAAGTACACTACATGTAAATGCACCATCTGTGATTGTTCTGGTGGCCAAAAACGTCTGATCCTCCTCTAAAACCTCTTTGGTTATGTATTTTTGTTCTGTAAATATTGTTCCCCACGCTATATTATGGTTTGATTCATCTCCGGTTAATTGTCCTTTGGGTGTAACCTCCTTGATACAACTTGCACCATTTACATCTACAATAAAATCATCTTCATCTGGTGCCCCATAAGCTCTTATATTCAGTAATTCAGCTTCATAATTTGAAGAACTCCCATCATCATCATCATCTACATCGTCATCGTCCGAGTCATTATTGTACATTGATATTTGTATAGTTAAATTATATATACCCTCACTTGGAAAATTTACTGCGTGTGTGATTTCATTTTCCTGAGTAGCATCACCAGGTACAGTAAAAGTAGTTACGTTTTCAAATTCCAGTGTAATAGGGTTAAGTTTATCTAAAACCCATCTAACCCAGATCGACCCAGTATAATGTTGATTTACACCGAGATTGCTTAAACTGCCATTGTCCCATGTAGTACGATAAGCATAAGTAATATTGCCCACACATACTTCCGATGACCCTTCTATCCAATCATCAAACTCACTGTCAATTTGAACTACTCCATCATCATTGGTATCTTGTGAATAACCCAATTTTATATTAATGATAGAAAAAACCAGTACCAAGATTAGCTTCAGAGACCATGTGTACTTTTTAAAAGAATTTCTCATAGCATATCAATTACTTCTGGGTTTCACAATAATTTCTGAAAAGTCTTTTGTATTGGTCGCCTCAGTAGGATCCAAGAGTGCCGTAATTTCTCCGGCATTGACCAACAACTGATTTCTATAACCAGAGCGGTATATTTTTCCAATCAATAATGTTTCACTTAAATTATCATTTGAAAATACCCGATGCTGACCACTATTAGCACCAAGGTAAATTCCTTTACCCTCCACGGTTGTTGTACCATTTTCATTTTTAGAGCTAAAAATTATCTCATCTCCTTCTACAAGGTATGGTACCGCTTTTGGCATTACCGACATTTCGTATTCCCCTGATTTACCTGCTATAGGGGTAAAGTGTCCTACTTCAAAAGTGAACCCCTGATTTTGATAAGCAGCTCCCATTCTAGCATATTCTGTATAAGCAGGAATCTGGTAAGTATAAATAGGCTTACTGTCGTGTTTTTCTATTACTTCAGTGAGCAAAGGACGTCCTGTGAGTTTATCCCATTTTTTGTACACCGTTTGTACTGTTGCCCCATCTTGAAGAGCTGTTGTTTTGGTCAGAATACCACTTTTAAAGATTACTTTATTGTTGACTGCACTTTTGAACTCATTAGAATTCTTTGATATGTTGGGCCAAAACGTAGGAATAGGTACAGAAAAAAAGAAGAAAAATAGCACATCGAGATTAGCATTGATCCCGGTTTCCATTGATTCATCTCTATGTTTTCTACTGTCCAAAACCATTTCATATTCTGTAGCCATTATTGACCTATTACTTTCTAATGGTGGATTATTAATGTCATCAAAAAGCTTGACCATAAATTCATTATCAGGATCATTTTCAAAAACATTATCCAATTGATTTACACTCTCGTTTTCATAAACCAACGGCTTACTCTTATATTCATTGAGTGTAAATGCAAATGGCTCATTAGGAAAAGTACCGTCGAGTAACTGGCTGAAGTGACTCACTTTTTTAACCTTACCATGCATGTCATTTGTAATCACATTATAACCTTGAGCCGCAGTGAAATAAGTCGAAGAGTTAACCCCTAGTAAAGGATTGATCGATATACCAGATGTTTTTTTCTTTTGAATATCAGTTTCTTTAGCTATTACAGGAAACTCTCTGGCAGTATAAAATTCATGCACCGTCTTACCAGTCGAGCCATAATCCACATCATCTGGAAAATTGTCATCCAGATCGTAGGGGTAATTACCATTTTCATCCTTGATCTTTGCGGCTGAAGCAAGGCTCATTACTGTTACTTTACTGTACCCTACCTGTGGTCCAGGATAATGGCTTTCATTGACTGGTAACTCAAAGAATAAGTTGTTGTCAGACTGAAGTTTGATGTCTTGCCTGTATTTTTTTGCTTTTCGCAAGGGATTTTCTTCACCTCCGATGATTGGCTCATAAGCGGCTACTCCACTACTTATGGTTTCACCATCTTCTTGTTTGTCGTATAAATACACTTGACCATAAACTTCCTGTTTTCCACTCAGCTCCTCGGATATCTCAATTTTCTTAACCCTAAGTCCACCTCCATACTTTCGTTTGGCAGGGTTGGTAAGCCTTATCCATGAGCGTGTAGGATCAATGGTAGAAGCCCATCCATGGCTATCAGCACGGGTATTAAATTCACCAAACAATTCTTCCAATTGTTTTAATGCACCAACCAATGCTCTGGCAAGTACAATTGGGTTAGCCATCTGATCATCTTTATCTCCTAAAAAATTTAACAAATCAGGTTGGTTTATGCGTAAATGCTGCCAGGCCAGCAAGGATATAGGGTGATAATTATTACCCGCCTGCGTTTTTACATGGAAGTAACCTACATCTTGTCCACCGACATTTTCGATTCCTATTTTATCAGCAGAGTCATCAATGTCAAGGTATCCTGACACAAAATCCCAGTTGCCATCTTTTAAATTTACAAGTGTCTTAAAATACAACTGATCAAGATCAAAGTCTAAGTATTCTCTTATGATATCGTCTTGAGCAACATCAGGTAATTCACTTAAGCTATTTGTACTTCCCAAGTAAAAACGAACCTTTGCCATTTCGTTCACTACATTGAGCTCCCCATCTACCAAAGGCATCATTTGCATCGCCCGTTTGTGCTGTACGTATGCATAATCATCTGCTTCGTATTCAACATTAATTTCTCCACCTGAAGGAAGGGATATCTTGCTTAAGCTCCATGCTGCCGCATAGCTGTCAAGAGTGGTTTTATCTAATTTTTGATCAACATATGGAAAATCTCTGTTTTGACTAGAATTTGCAATAGGGTTTGTATAATTACCCCATCGGTCATTTGCATTGTGGTTATAATTAAAATTGTAATTATTGTCATATTCAAATTCATACTTCCCCAAAGTCTTATTGCTATTGCCATAGTTGAAATGAACTTGTTTTAACGTAAGCTTTCCATTACCTTCAGCAATAGAATTTGGAGTTCCTTGACATAAGTCATAACTATACTCCAAAGCCACTTTTACCAGAGGGTTTTGTAATTCCAGATTGCCTTGACTATCATATTTTTTTGTGTAAAGCGTAATCGCATCTATTTTTTTAGTCGGACTTCCCAGATCATTACTATCTTGGACTTCTTCATTAGTTCCATAGTTATCCAACCTTTCAGAAAGCGCAAAATCAACCAAATGTGTTTTTGTTTCTGCCCTTTTCAAATACCAAATTTCCTTCTCTCCATACAAAAAACTTGCCCTGTTGTCATCTCCATTAGATAAATATCCCGGATCGTAATTCGCACCTGAAAACGGTGTTCTCCATTTATAATCATCTGAAAATTTTCCATAGGTAAACTTTACCCAATAACCCAAATCTTTTTCATCTATACCATCCCCTCCGATATCTACATAATCAGATCCTACCACACCAGTCAGTAAGTAGCTATGTGCATAACCAGGGGTTGTAGTAATACTTTCAAAATCTTCAGGATCTGGGTTGATCGTACTAGTCATAGGCACTACATCATCATTATCATATTTTACACCTTTATCCAGACTAAAAGACCTTTCCTTTTTTACTAGGTTATATGCCGGTAGTCCATAGACATAACGTGTACCATCATCCTTGGTCGCTACTAACCCTGCAACGTGATGAGCTTTTAAGTGACTTTGATTTCTTGAGAATGAAGTAGTGGTAGTATTGCTTGTAACAACCGTATTATCAAAAAATGATACTTTAAGAAGATTAATAGCTGACTCGTTGTTTTCATCCAGAATATCTTCATTGGTGTAAGATTGAATAGATTGAGCCCGTAATTTACGGTTATCATTGTTTCCATTTTCAATACTTGCTTTTTTATAAGGCTCACTGTCATTTGAAAGATCCATAACTACCGGATCATCTCCACCAATATCTACATAATCAGAAAAATCCTGAGAAGAATGCTCCCCATGAACCTTAAAATACCATGATTCAGCTATTGTGTTTTCTTGTTTTTCATTAAACCCAAGGTTAGTACCATTCACATCCCACTTGTCCGAAGTTGAAGTAGAATGCATTAATCCTAAATTCACTCCAACGTGTGCAAGAGCCGGAGCTGCATCCACACCTAAGCCAACACTTTCAGACACAGATTCTGCACTCGGATCATGAAGATTACCTACATCGTTTCTAATAGGACGATACATAGCACCCATTCCCTGCCCTGTAGCAGAATATACATCGTAGGTAGCATTAGGAATCGCAAGATTTGGTGTTACTTCCCTTATCATACCTTCTTTTTCCCGATTAAAGTCCATCAAATCAATATCTGTGGCATACTCATAGTTCATATATCCATAAGCATCTATCTCTCTAGATTTTCCATCGTATTTTAACTTCTGTATGTTATGAAATCCTTTCACATAACCTTTGCCGTAAGCACCAAACCAACTTGCTCCTGCACTCACTTTCAAAGACTTGTTAAAACTTTTCATTGGCATGCTTATATAGGGTGTGTAACCGGGATGAAATAGACTGAGACTAGAAGAAAAACTCCTATTTCCTCCAATATAATCATCTCCTTTTGAGCCCGGAAAGTATATTTTGTGTGGTTTACTCAATATAGAAATGCCATAGGAAGCATCAGTCATACCAAAGCGAGAATGATAACCAGTACTTAAGCCTAGACTAATTCCGCCATTAATTTTTCCTTCATTATCCTTATCATAAGAGGATAAATTTAAAGATGGTCTTAATGAGGTGCCTTCCTGACTGTTTAGGCTAAAACCCAAACCAAGGTTGGCAGTAAGCGGACCTGCATTTGCCCTCAGCAAACCTACGTCTCCATCAATACTTGCACCTATACCACGGTAGTTGTTGTAAAACATTGAAATGCCAATGGATCCACTGGCTTTATCCCCTCCAAGAATTTCAGCACCTACTCCACCACCAAGACCAATAGTTTGATTGGCCTTCATAGTTTTTTTACTAATTACTTTATCTCCCTTAAAATCGTCAGGTAACCCCCTTACCTGACGTGTAATTGCACCAGGATTCAATGACCATCCAAGACCAACCCATGATGCTTCCTGCTCAGTAGATATACCAGCATGATATGCCAGATTAAAAGGGTATCCGCCATTTGGGCCGGGTAATTCAAACAATGGAATATTGTAAGTAAAATCTCCAGTAAATAAGTCAACCATTTGAGTAGTAGCTGCTGGTTCAAATTCTTGTATTTCTGGTTGTGACGGTCCTGATGTAAGGGCATACACCGCACTTATTGGAGCCAGGTTTATGAGCAGGCTCAGTGTAAACAGGCTTGCTATAAACTTTTTATATTTTCGAAATAGCCTTAAAATCATATTAAATTTTATTTAATTCATTTAAATCAAACCTAAACTTCACCGGTCCGGTGTTCAATTCATCAGAATCGATAACCAACCTGACCTTATCCCCAACTATTGCCTCACTATCAAAAGCAAATACAAAAGACCTGTTATTCTTAAGGTCATAAGATCGTTCAAAATGATAAAGTGCCACTGGTATCTTATCTTGAGCCGTTTCTAAATAAATGTCCTTATTAAAACGATATGAAAAGTAATAAATGGATTTCTGTTGCTCTACTACGTCCTTTTGGTCGTTAATTAAATCTGTTTGATCAGTTCGAGAAAGGTTTAAGGTAAATCGAAGCAATCCCTCATACTCCATTTTAATACTATCTATCGGTAATGAATTATTTTTTGTACCAATTCTCTTTTCAATTAGATAATTTGCAGGTTGTAATTGCAAATCAAATGTGTATTCATTTACATTTTTCATCATCCTGAAATCACCACCTATTTCTTCCACTACTGCGGTCATGTCTGACTTTGTATAACATGCTGAAAAGCAAACCATAATTAATATCAACCCGTGATTAATTGTCTTCATACTTGTCATTTACATATTCCAAAACCACATTCGTGATGTCTTTTTTTTCTGTGGCATACATTAGATTGCCTTCTCCATAAGTACCCAGAATAAAATCATAATCATTCATCACACCATATTCACCTACATACTCATTTAACCTCTTCCATATTCTGGATGTATATAATTCAGACAATTCTATTTCCTGCCTTGCAAAAGATTCTTGTTGCTTGTAAAATGCCCTTATAAGCTCTTCTTTCTCAGGTAAATGTCCTTCAAAACTAAGTCTCTTTAGTGAATCTAATATTTCCTTATTTTTATTCTTAAGAAGTAACAATTCATTCTCTAGTTCTACTTTACCATGAAATCCATCAAACAACAACTGATTATTTACATATGCTGTTTTTTGAGATGTGTTAACATAGCCTCCGGCTAAAAAAGCTCCAATTATTATTACTGCTGATATTATGATTTTAGCTATCATATCTAAATATTTATTCCGGCCAATACCTATTGTTTTTTCTGTCGTATTCAACTCTTTCAAACAAAAGGCTACTCTCTCCATCTTCATTTTCCTGGCACCTTACCAATAAAGCATATTCTCCAAAATTACCGCAACCATCCTCTATAGTAATAACCACCAAATAGGCCAAAGGGTAATCCAGTCTAAGCATAGGAATACTACTGGAATTCATCACTTCAGTTTCCTTAGGTTCAACCAATGGAGTAGTAAAATTTGCTGCGCTAGCTACAGACCAGGTAACCAAATAAGGTGCATGACCACCACTGAATTCCCCATAATATTCTATCAGGCTTGAAGCTTGTTCTACGCAATCAACATATATTGGATTTACAATAATGCCTACTTCAATTGGTTCTTCAATTGGTTCGCTAATTTGAAAAAAAACAGATCTTTTTTGATTATATCCATCGTGGAGATTTAAATGGTACACATCGTCCAACTTCCAATCTACTTTGAAGGAAGTCAAATCCAAAATATACTCATCTTCTTTGTTGATTGAAATGGCTACTGTGGAAACCACAACTCCCTTAGGGTCAAATATTTCTCCATATAGGTATTCTGACAAATGATAATCATCCAAATAAGAAAAGCGTAATCTGTCACTGTAGAGTTTATGTATCGTAGATTTGCTACGCGGTGCAGCCTTTATCATTTTTAATCTACCCTTGCTACCTACATTGAGCAATATGGCATAAGTACGAAAGATGTAGGAAGGTCCATAATTTTGGTCAATCCCATCTTCAAATACCAATCGCCATTCATAAGCCATATCTTCAGCTAAATCACCAACAATAACGGAAGACTTATTATCATTGACAATGACTTTTTTCCAATCCGATTTTCCAAAAATCCTATACTCAATTCCTGATACGTTCCAATCAACCGTTCCCTGCCATCTCAATTCAGCCTGGTTTTTTGAATCAACAATTGAAATGTCTTCACTTACGCTTATCTTTTGAGCAAAGGCAATATTTTTCAACGCTATGACCAGAACAGCAACAATGGCTATCGATATTAACCACTTACTGAAAACCGAATGTTGGTAAAAAATATTTTGTAATAAACCTGACATGTCTTTAATTAAAATTTATCCCCAAACGAAAAACAATAGGTGAATCATTAAATGAATACCGGGCCTTTTCTACTCTGTATAAAATCATCGAATTAATATTAATACCCGCTCCTAATCCATAAAGAACTCCAAGTCCTACATTCAAAGAATGTTCGTAACCCTGAGATTGTTTTCTTTGGCTTTCTGACGTAAAAGAAATAGATGGAATATAGGATATGCTTTCTGCCTGAAAATAGACAAAACTTTTTTCAGGTTTATACCTCAACAAACCTTTGTAACCCAAAATGGTATTGCTGAATGTTTTTATATTCAAAGTTGCCTCTACTCCAAATCCAAAATCGACATCCTTTGCGACTTCATAAGCCAAACTTGGTGTAAGCGTCAAGTGATCAGAATCATTGTTGGAAATCCCAATAATAAGCTCTGCATAATCAGGTTTTTTCAAAAATGCTTCCTTCTGACCAAGCTTTACTTCATCTAATCCATCATCTATTTTAGTTTTATCCATTTTCAACCATGCTTTACTTATTGCCAAAGCTTTCAAACTGTCTAACTTTCCTTTTGATCCCCTTTCCATAACAGAAGTATCCAAACTTGGTGGCTGCAATTGGAATTGTACTGAATCCAATAAATTTTGCACTGAATCGCTGTAGTAATTATAGTAACCAAACAGTCTGCTTTTATAATAATCAGGAGTCAATGGCCAATTAGAGATATTATTGTTACTGATGTTTTTGTTGGATACACTCGTAAAGGTAAGTTCATCAAACTTACGCTTTGCTTTACCTATGGAACGTGTCCTGTTGTCCACTATGCCCATGTCTATACCTTCACGTCGCAGGGTCTCTCTAAACTTCCTACTGTCTTTGATTTTATTGAGAGTGTCGAAAGCCTGTTCTTTATCAAAAGATTTTATGGTATTCAGACTGGCAGACATACGGTTATACTTTTCACGTTTTTTACCGATAACTTCTCCTTGCTCTCCGGTAGTTGTTAGTTTTTCTACAAGGTTGATCAAAGAATCATTGTCACTCAAAAAATCATTGGTTCGTTTTTTCAATTCTTCATCTGATAGCTCTACCCCCTGTAGCGAACGATAAAATTTTGACGTCCTGTCATAAAGTGAATCTGCCGATTGATAAAGCTCATTCTCCTTTAAAGAGTCTATCTTCTTATACATTCCTATATTTTTCAAAGAATCATTAGAAGACAAATATTGGAATCCTTTATTTTTGAGTTCCTCTTCACTCAAGCTTCCATTTTCAGTAATTCGGAAAGCTTGATTATTCTTAAGAGTGTTCAACCCTTTTAAATTATGACTTAAGGAATCTTGCGGATTTTCCCGATTTACATTGATATCTATATCGCTTTTGATTTGAGCAAAAGATGCTTGGGACATTATAAGGCATATAGCCAAACAAGCAAGCTTCATTGAGAAGTTTCTGCAGTCTCGCTTTTTGACGTGGTTAATTCTAAATATATCAAGGTCTAGTTTGTCAATCTGACGAAGGAAAACATGTTTACCGACAGACACGAGTCCCTTGCCCATCTTGTGAAAGAAGAAGATTCCTCCTTCGTCGGAATAACAAGGTAAACAGTGTAGAGACATACTGTCGACCTTTTGAAACGACTTGCGATATAGGGTTGATAGAATCTTCAAGGCTAATTTATTTACTTTCTGCTTTTTCTATCAACTTGGAGATCAGCTCTCTTTGTTCGTCTGATTCTTTTTTAATCTCAATCATGTAAAGTGTTAGCTCTTCTACTTTTTTCAAGAGTAAAGCATTCATTTGAGCTAGGTCAATCCCCTCAGCTTTTACCTCTTGAGCCGATGGTATATCCGGCAGGTGTTTATTTTCTTGCACAAAATCCTCAACTTCCTCCAAAGATTGTAGTTCATAATCTTCTTCGAAAACGTTATCAAACCATTGACCTACTTTTTTAACCCATATTTTATTGACAACCATATCACCTCCTACGGCCATAGTGTAGCCTGAAGGTATTACCTCAGTATTGATTAGTAACTTACCATTGGCATACTTCAATTCATCACCTGTTTTGGTAAAATAGCTGCCGGCTCCTTCTTGCACCGATAATGTACCGGCATTCCAGTCCAAGCCTGACAAGGTAATATTGGAAAGACTTTCATTGTAGGCCAAAATCCAGTTTTCAGAATTCAGCCCAACTAGTTCCGTAGTGGCTTGCCAGTCTGCCGATGTGCCGTCAGCAGTACGGATGCTTCCCAGGCCATAAACCAAAGTATCCAAATCTTTGGTAAAATAGCTACCTGCCCCTTCCACTAATTTTAGCTGATTGCTACCGTTTGTAGTAAATTCAGCACTATCATAATTTAGATTAATACCAGATCCATCCCAGCTTAAAACATTTCCTGCAATTTGTGAGCCTCTTTGAGCATAGGCACTGTCCCAATTTACTTCTTTATTGTCGATGGCATTGTAGGCATATGTCCAATTTGAAAGATTAGTCGAATTAGTAGCTACTACCGCTGCATCCCAAGCAACTGGGTTGTAATCAGGAGCTGTAAAGGTATCTGTAACCGTTAGCTTTCCACCAGTTGTAATATCCTTATTTGTAGCCTTCAAAAAATATTGATCTTTCGAATAACTATTGGATAAAAAACTTTCATTTCCTTTTTGGAATAAATTCAAATATTTTAAATGATCAGCATTATCAAAAAGGACTATACCATAGGCATTGGATTGGGAATTGAACTCTAACCTGTCTGCAAATCTAAACCAATCATCTGCTACTGATGCGCTATCTCCGGGAAACAGATCATCATCGAAATACGCATTGTCACCTATTCTTAAATTTCCATTCGCATCATAGGTATCCAAATCAATTACAACTTCTTCAGGGCATGTGCATATTTCTCCCATTTCAGGGTCACATGTTACTATGTGCTGACCATTAATTTCTCTTATCACCCAAGGAGTAATTGACTCTATCTTTCTATACTTAATGAGTCCTGATGTTGTGTCTTGCACTAAGATTCTCTCATCTTTATAATCTCCAGAAACAATGTTAGCCTTATCAATAATCAAACTTTCACCAATAATTACATTCCCTCCTGCATAGCTAAGATCTCCACCCACTTTAGTCCAATAGCTACCTGCTCCTTCATTTACCGAAAGTTTAGAATTACTCCATGACAAGCCCGTTCCTGCTAAGGCATTCGTTGTTACTTTAGTATATGCAGAATTCCAATCAACAGATGTTCCTCCAGATGCTGATATGATTCCAGAAGATGTAATGTTGCCGCTTGCATCAATAATTTGAGAACCATTTGCTTCAGAACTTCCAATATAAAATCCGTTAGATGCTTGAAAATGATGTGCATTAAAAATACCAGATCGAACCAAAGCCCCGTCCTGAACACCATCACCTCGTATATCTATAACAGCACCAACACCTTTTCCATTGTATGTTGGATTACTATCATCATACACAAATATTGAACCATCGCCATCAGGATTCCATTGACTTGTACCTGAAATCACAGTGTTGGTTTCATAGTTCAATTTTCCTGAAGACCAAGACAAGCCAGTTCCTGCAATTACAGAACCTCTTTCAGCAAATGCATCATTCCAATCATTTATATTTGTCGAAGCAGTAGCTGAGACGGCAGCATCCCAAGCACTAGGATTGTAACCAGATGCTGATATGGTTCCAGTTATATTGACTGAACCATTAACTTCCAACCTATTACTTGTAGGGCCTACACCTATTCCTAAATTTCCATTAACATAAGTAGCACCATCCCCTCTAACCCAAAATCTTTTTGTATTGGAATCAGGTTCTCCTACAATAAAAAAATCTGAAGTAGCCCCTGAGTCAAAATCATCTGAGGGATCTATCCAAAATTCTGCAGCATTATTGTTTTCAATATGCCTGATCTCTCCCGGGTCATTAGTTTGAGCGTCAAATAATATTTTGCTCACTGTTCCTGTTTTCCTAATGCGAACATCACCAGATATATCAAGTTTCTGAGAAGGAGAAGTGGTACCTATTCCGACATTACCAGCAAAATAACCATGACCATGGGATAAGGATATTGCTGCAGTTCTATTACCATCCTGAGTAAATAGAATTTGATGTTCCCAATCAGGTATCGGTTTTTTAGAGCCTGATGTTCCTGCATTAGGATGCGCATACACCATACCATATTGATTAC
The DNA here is from genome assembly GCF_040151475.1 of Reichenbachiella sp. MALMAid0571. Lineage (NCBI taxonomy): Bacteria > Pseudomonadati > Bacteroidota > Cytophagia > Cytophagales > Reichenbachiellaceae > Reichenbachiella > Reichenbachiella sp. MALMAid0571. The sequence goes on from NZ_JBDKWG010000096.1 coordinate 25,326, forward strand.
CAAAAGTATTATTAGTAACATCCACATTATAAGCCTCCCCAATAGACCAAATTCCCTGAACTTGAGCAGAATTATAAGTTCCAAAGAACCCCTTTCTTGTAGCAACTGCTTCATCACCAAAATATGTGTTTCTACCACTACCCCTTAAAAAATAGCTTCCCGAAACATTTGAGTCAGTCAAATATGATGACCCATTGACCTGTGTAATGCCAAAGTACTCGGAATTGTCCTTATCTCTAAGTACAATACCATATGAATCTGTATTGGATTTCAATTCGATGTACCCATTTAATCGAATCCAATCATCACTATCACCTCCCATACTACTATCATCATCGAAAAATGCACCTTCTTTCACCCTTAAATGTCCAGGATAATGAATAACATCTCCATTTAAAGACCAATAACTACCTGCTCCTGAAGAAATATTTAGTTTATTTCCATCCCAAGTTAATCCAGTTCCAGCCAAGTTATTAGTAATAACCTTAGTCACAGCAAGATTCCAATTATTCACATTAGCGTTGACAGCATCATAAGCTGTTTTCCAATTTGCCGAAGTGCCATCGGTAGAAGTAGAAATAGTTCCTGTAGTAGTGGTAGATCCATTAAACACAAGAGTATTTGCACTAAAATCTCCCCAGATCAATGGAGAAGAGGTATTGGTATTATCGATATAAAGTAAATTAGAGCCATTGAATTCTGTTTCTCCTGCATTATTTCCAATAAATACATTATTAGAGCCTTCGTTTTCCCTACCCGCACTATGTCCAATAAAAACGTTGTTATAAGAACTACTTAAAGCTTTTTGCCCCGACTCATACCCGATCATCACGTTACCATATCCTGTTGTAATATTATACCCTGTCCTCACACCAACGTAGGAATTACTATGCCCTGTTGTATTGCTATATCCGGAATAAAGCCCTATAAAAATATTGGAACCTCCTGTACTAGTATTTTTTCCACTATATCCTCCTAGAAAAGTATTGTAACTTCCTGTGACATAATCACCAGCATAATGTCCAATTGAAGTATTCCAGGATCCTCCATTTCCCGATCCTGATCCTAAGTTAACATTTTGAGCATTGCTAAAAAATGAGAATGGAATAAGTAAAATAATAAAAAGGTAAATTCTTTTCATGAGCGGTAGAACTTAACGATTAGCAGTAAAGCAAATCAAATAGATTGAAATTATAGTACTATAGCTGGAAGAAGATATTTAGGGATATTATTCCCAATACCATGCTTTACACTCTCTTTATTTTAAATACATAGAGTAAAACACCTCAATCAAACGTAGTTATTTATTTTAAAATATTAAAATTATTTTTAACTTTTTTATTACATATATTTAATAAAAATATTAACAACACTGGAGTGCATTTTTAAATACATCAGTTATTTGCTTATTTTAACCTGAGTTCGATATAAGAATGTGGTTTAATAAGGAGGATAAGAGAGCGATATTTAGTATATTAAAGTGTTGATTTTCAATATATTATTTAAACAATCGCCCATGTTATCCTCACATAAAATTACTGAGATTTTCTGTTCCATCGATGATTTCTGCCAAGATTTCTTACCTGTCTATCAAAAAGGGTTGCTGGGTAGTAAGAAACGTATAAGGCCTTCAAAATTGCATTTATCTGAGGTTATGACCATTCAGGTTTTGTTTCATTTTTCTGGATATCGGAATTTCAAGACTTTTTATAATGGATATGTAGCCCATCACCTTCGATCCTATTTTCCCAATATTGTGAGCTATAACCGAATGGTCGAAATTAAAGAGGGACAGCCTTATGCCTTTGGCCATCTACCTGAAGGGCAGGGCGACCGGGGATTGCACAGGGATCAGTTTCATTGACAGTACACCACTGCGGGTCTGTCATAACAAGCGTATCCATAATCACAAAGTATTTGGTGGTTTAGCAACAAGGGGGCATTGTTCTATTGGTTGGTTCTACGGGTTCAAACTACATATTATCACCTCTGAAACGGGTGAAATCGTCGATTTTATGCTTACCCCAGCCAATGTGGACGATCGAAGGCCCTTAAGGATGGAAGGCTTTATCAAAAAGCTTTTTGGCAAGTTATTCGGCGACAAAGGCTACATCAGCAGGGAATTGTTCTCACAACTTTTCTTCAGAGGTGTCCACCTGGTGACCAAACTCAAACGAAACATGAAGTCTAAAGCCATCACCCCGGTCATGGACGCTATCTTGCTTCGTAAGCGGGCGATCTGTGAGACCATCATCGACCAACTCAAGAACATTTTTCAGGTTGAACACTCTCGGCACAGAAGCCAGTCAAACTTCTTCAACAACATTTTCTCTGCTTTGATCGCCTATAACTTTTCCGAGAAAAAACCGTCTCTCAAAATGAATTTCGAAGACACAAAACAACTGATTTTACCCTTGTAATGCCTAATCTTACATCGAACTCAGGTTATTTTAGAAGCAAACTCTTCAATTCATGAAACAAATCACCCAATCAGCACTTACTGCTTTTATTTTTAGTGTGCTCCTATCGTGCTCTCAGGGGCAAAAGCAATCCGACCTGCCCATTATCAAGGCATTGGAAAAAATCTACCCAACACCGGAGCAGATCACTTTCCAAAACTCACTGGAAATTGACAACAGCGGTGGACACTTGCAGGGCATTCAGTACCTCAATCACAACCAAAACGAATACTATGTGGTATCCGGGAGCTCCAGTTCTTATTCTTACTATTCCATCGTGAAAATAGCAGATCAAAATACTGTCATTTCTGTCAACAAGCTGCTTGACAAGCCATTCAAACACGCCGGAGGTTTCCAGATCAACGACAACCTGATGGCCATAGGCATAGAAGACAATGAAGCCAAGGACAAATCGAAAGTGTATGTTTTCCGAATAGACGACCCGGAAAATCCACCCACAGTACCTCTTTCCATTATTGAGCGGTCCGGTAACCCAAAACGGACCACAGCCGGAAGTGTTGGTATTTGCGAAACAAACAACACTATATTGGTCGTAGTAGGTGACTGGGGCAGTGAACATCTGGACTTCTATACCATAGATAAAGAAAAGCCAAACAATACCACACTTAAATACTCTCTCGACTCCAAAGACGTGGACAAATCTGAATGGATAGATAAAAACTATTTGAGTTATCAGAATGTAAATATTGTACAAGATGGTACGGAAGCACTTTACCTGATTGGTATGACTTCCAATATGTTGAGAGAAAATGTGTTGGACTTGTTTGAACTGAAAACGAAGGATTTTTCTTCTTTTGAATTGAAAAAAATCTATTCCAGAATATTTCCTTCTAACGACCAAACAACTTTTCGTTGGGGTTCAGGAGTATATTTAGACAAAAATGGAGCTGTTACCATCATGTCATGCAATGAAAACATTCTCGACAACTCCATCATCCACATTTACCAATAAAGCACATTCAAAACCTAGCACTTTTGAATTCATTTGATGCACAAATAAAGACTCATAAGGTGTTTTGATATTTTAAAAGTAAATTGTAAGTTGTGAAAAATCCTAATCAGGAGAATTCTCCAATTTATGACTACCCCATTTGCAAAAAACACAGAAAACCATTACAGCTGAATAGAATGTATGTAAAAATAAATATGAGGAAGTTCATTTTACCAAACTATTGGTATGTGATTTTGCTATTTGCACTTGTCGGATGCAGTACCCCGCCATCAGAAGAAACCCACAGCAGACCAATGCATCCCTGGGTATTTCGGTCGGTACTGGACTACAAACCAAGAATGCTCACTCTGGCACTCGATGCTGAGTGTTTTGTTGCGTATGACTTAAACAACTGCGGCCTATACAGGGCATGGAAAGGTGGTGTCAACTGGGATGGCATTGTTTTCAACGAGACCAAAGCAATGCAACCTTCTGCCTGGGGCAAAGACTATATTCTGGACAAGTCATCCGATGTTTGGGTGATTGAAAAATCCGGAAGAAAAGAAACTCCTAATGTTCGGTTTCTGGGGTACAGGTTGGACAAAGAACAAATATTTTTGAAATATCAATTGTCCACCAAAGTAGATACGGTAGAAATAGAAGAGCGACCTGAATTTGTCAAAGATAAAAAAGGGAATCCGGGTCTGGAAAGGATTTTCGCTTCTTCCACCACTGCACAAAATATTTCTGTAATCCTGAAAACAACGGGTAAAACCATTAAATTGGATAATGCTGGCCGAACCGTCCATCAGGAGTTTTTTGAACCAATACCTGAGCAAATACAAACCATCATCCCTGATAAATCCGGACACAAAGGAAGGTACTGGATCGAAAAATCAGATTGCTTTACCTGCCACGACTGGACAGAAAAAACCGTAGGCCCAGCTTTCCAACAAATAGCAGAGAAATATTCCAAAGAAGACGAAGTTGTAACCCAACTGGCAGTCAAAGTGCAACAAGGAGGGTCTGGAGTTTGGGGACAAGCTGCCATGAATCCACACCCACAGTTGGGCATAGAAGACATTGAAGAAATGATCGACTACATTTTATCTTTGGACAAAAGACCCGACAAAGAAAAAAAGGCTAAGTCAGTCAACAACAAAAAAGAGAATACGCCCATTCAGGCTTCTCCCATAAAACCAGGATTTGGAGCTCCTTTGGAAGATGTGCACCCCAGCTTCGACCTCACTACCATACAATTTCCGGGTATAGAATTCAAAGTAGGTGGCCTGGCTTTTTTGCCGGATGGCAGGCTGGTAGTCGCCACTTGGACACCACACGGATCTGTGTATATTTTAGAAGGACTGGAAAGTGGTGACAGCAGTAAAATGAAAATTAAACTCATCGCTCAGGGACTGGCAGAACCGCTGGGGCTGACAGTGGTAGAAGAAGATATTTTTGTATTGCAAAAACAGGAACTCACCCAACTCATAGACCACAACGGAGATGAAATAACCGATGAATACAAAGCCATCTGCAATGGCTTTGGAGTGTCTGCCGATTTTCATGAATTTGCCTTTGGACTGATCTATAAAGACGGTCATTTTTATGCCAACCTCTCCCTGCCATTGCGCCTGATGACAAATGAAAAACCTGGCCCGGATCGGGGGAAAACCATCAAAATTGCCAGAGATGGAAGCTTCGAATGGATCAATCACGGCTTGAGAGAACCCAACGGAATAGGTGTCGGAATTGATGATGAACTCTTCATTACAGACAATCAGGGACAATGGCTGCCAGCCAATAAATTTATCCATGTAAGACAGGGAGATTTCCACGGAATGAGATGGGGATTGCCGGATTCATTGGCGGATTTAAAAATGGTTCCACCAACTGTCTGGTTACCGGAAGATGAAATTGCCAATTCTCCATCTGAACCCTCACTTATGCAGGACGGTCCTTATGTCAATCAAATGATTTTTGGAGATGTGAGTCACGGAGGCATCAAAAGGGTATTTCTGGAAAAAATCAATGGCACTTATCAGGGAGTGGCTTTTAGATTTACACAAGGATTGAAAGCCGGAATCAACAGAATTCGTCGTGGACCTGATGGTGCTTACTACGTCGGTGGAGTTGGAATGGCAGGTGGCTGGGGCTGGAAAAACACCAAACAAGGGCTGCAACGATTGAAATACAACAATAAAGTCACGTTTGAAATGCTTGCCATCAAATCAACACCAGAGGGTTTCGAGATTGAATTCACCGAGCCTCTGGCAACTAACCAGGGTAATCAACCTTCGGACTATCAGATAAAGCAGTGGTGGTATCTGCCTACTCCAGCTTATGGAGGCCCTAAAATGGATTTGGAACAAATGGCTGTAAAAGAAGTAAGGATATCGTCGGATCGAACCAAAGTGCTACTTGTTATCCCAAATTTGAAAAAAGAACACGTGGTAAAATTCGATTTAAATCATAACTTACAAAGTGCCAGTGGACAGAACCTATGGTCATCAGAAGCTTGGTACACGCTAAACAATATTCCTCAAGAGCTAAATCAGATTAACTAATGAGTAACGGAAATATGTCAAGAAGAAAATTTGTAAGCAACAGTACCACTGTCGCTTTAGGGTTGTCGGCTATGGGTTCGATAACACCGAATTCTATTTTTTCAAATGAAAAAACGTCTAAAATTACGATCACGAAAGTAGATTCTAATTTTGAAAGAGAACCACTTATCAAACCCTACCGATTCAAGGGAAGTGGCGTTTCCGAAATCTGGCAATCTGTATGTTATCTGGAAACAGACACAGGGCTGGTAGGAATAGGTTTGGGTACACAAGGTGTCCTTTGGTCGGATTCCAAGGTATTTTTTGATCATTCGGAGAATGGTGGAAATGCCATCATGTATGCCATGAGCGAAAGAGCCATACAAATGTTGAAAGGTGTCTCATTTACAAATCCTATAGAAGTACTTGATGACCTGCTTCCTGAAATTTTGGCTTACGGCAAAAAGATTTCAGGAAATCCCAATATGCGAAAAACTTTTGCGCTAAATTCATTGGTATGCGTTGACAATGCCCTTTGGAAACTCTATTTTGACCACAACAAGTTTAAAAACTTTGACGAAATGATTCCCGATGCTTACAGACCGGGTTTGTCTCACCGACACACCAAAGTAGCAAGTATTCCTTCGTTTAGTGTGGGCACGCCCGTTTCGGAAATCAAAGCTGCTGCTGATCAGGGTTATTTTATCATGAAACTGAAAACAGGATCTTCGGGAACTCAGAAAGAAATGATCAAAAAAGACATTGAATTTCTGACTGAATTGCATAAGACCGTTGGTAGCTATGAAACTCCTTATACCAAAAACGGAAAAATCCCCTACTATTTTGACGCCAACGGCAGGTATGAACATATCGATACACTGAAGCACTTTCTTGACCATGCAGATAAGATCAAGGCATTGGATCAAATCTCTGTATTGGAAGAACCCTTTGATGAATTTAACGATGCGTATGTGGGTGATCTGGGTGTAAGAATAGCCGCAGATGAAAGTGCCCATACAGACGAAGATGCCATCAAACGTATCGAGCAAGGCTATAAATCGATTGCCGTAAAAGCCATTGCCAAAACGCTAAGCATGACCATGAAAATCACGCAGGTGGCGTATGAGAAAAACATTCACTGCTTTTGTGCTGACCTGACTGTGAACCCAATCCTGGTGGACTGGAACAAGTCTGTGGCAGCCAGGATGCAGCCATTCCCTGAAATGGATATAGGCTTGCAGGAAACCAACGGACACCAGTATTACCGCAACTGGGACAAGATGATGAGCTATCATCCCATGAAAGAAGCAGCATGGACACGTACCAAAGATGGCATCTATCCTATCGGCAAAGAATTTTATGACAAGAGTGCTGGTATCTTCACTCCTTCTGAGCACTACGTGAAAATGTTTGACATTATACGGAGGTAAAAGTATCAGGGGATTGGAGCTGCATCTTTAACCTTCCATCCCTGCTTTTCTTCACACATAAATTAGGTGCTGTTATTTCTACGTCTGCATAAATCTCATAAGGACACTTCCTGAAATAAGGCTGGTATAACTGTGATGTTTGAACTTGCGACAAAAAACTAAACAAATAGGATTGTCCGCTTTCTTACAATACAAACTATAGAGGTTAACCTCCAATATCTCTCTAAAATCAACAATTGGCATTTACATACCAATATAAAACCTGTGAATAACACCCCATATCAGTTGGTTAAAGTGGTATTTTTTGTATATTAATGATAATAGATGTTAGGAGCAATTATTACCCGTGAAAAAGAAACTCTTCATAAGCTATTCTGATTTTGACAAGGAGAAGGTTGAACTCATTAAATCTGAACTTGATGATCATCCGTTTTTTGAACCTTTGGTGATCGCTTCGAATCGAGAAGCTCTAAAACCTTTAGTGAAGAAAGTAACTGATGGAATTGAAGGTAGCTTCGTAATCATCCCTATTTTAACTGCAAAGTCAATATCAACTCAATAGATCAACCAAGAAATTGGCTATTCTATGGCATTAAAGAAAAATGTCAAGCCTATTGTTGAAAGACAAATTATCAATACTCTTAAAGGATTCATCCATAAGCAAGTTGACCTTCCTTATAGCTATGAACCCCAAAATGAAAACGAAATTGAGAACACCAACTTTCTAAAAACCTTTAGGGATTTAATTTCTGACCTTGAATCAGAAATTAAGGGAAGCTCCGTAATAGAAGAACGAAAAACCCTTTTGAAGAAACTCTCGAAAGAGTTGAAAGGTTCAAATCGAAGAGAGATTTTGAGAGAAAACGTAAAAACTTTTTAAGTTCGACTGAAGCTGTTGAAAAATCTGAAGAAGAGGTTTTAAGAATGTTTGAACTTATCAAGGAGCGACTTCAACAACTTAAAGAAAAGGGGGTGAATTTTGGATTAGAAGAAGACACTAACCAACCTTCACTTGTATTTAACGAACGGTTTTAGTTGCAGCTTTTATTGGGTGATAGCTTATAGTGACTCAACCTCAGATGCCAAATTATGGGTTAAGTACTGGAAGAGGCATTTTACTTCCAATCCTCGAACAATATTCCATCCGGGGAATGAACCTCAAGAAAAAAAGATTCAAACTTTTACTATTGACATTGATGAAGATTTCAACTTTTTCTGGAGAATTGATACATCCAAATTGAGAACCGAAGAAATTGTTAACGACGCATTCAACTGGATTTTTGACAGAATTGCAGAAAAAGGACTGAACTAGAAAGCTCCTAACAAACACTGATCCGGCATCATGGTGCTTTTTGAAACTGCGCAGGAACTCGACCGCTACTCTTGTGGGGGTTGGGTAGTTCCGCTATCTTAGTGCTTTCTAGCTAGTTCGGACACACGCCGGATAGCTGGTCATTAGACACAATTGGGGCAGGTAAATAAAAAAGCCCCTGATTTCTCAGAGGCTGATTTCTTAAACTTGATTACGTTCCAAAGGAAGAGGCTTGATCAAGCATTACAATGTAAATATACGTCGTATTTTTACATTTTGTTACTGAATTGTCGAAAAATTGGAATACGAAAAACTTGAATACTTTCTTTCACAACCACGCTTACAGCGATTTTTAATTGCCGCTGGTGATTCTAAAACCAAAGCACAACAGCTTTATAGAATTAACCTGTGAGTAAGTCAAGCGTTTTATCCGATTCTCAACTTATTCGAAATTTTTCTTCGAAACTCTGTGAACTATCAGATTACTGCACACTTCGCCAACCCGAACTGGATAATTAACGAGAAACATGGATTTATGGATGACTCTTCTCTTACACCATCAAGATATTACCTAAGAAATTCAGTTAATAAGGCAGAAAGAACTATTCGAAGAAAAGGAGGGGTAATATCTTCAGGCAAAGTAATAGCTGAACAGTCTTTCGGATTTTGGACTTCATTATTTGAACCCCATCATTACCGATTAATTGGAGGTGTAACTATTCGTTGTTTTCCAAACAAACCTAATGGAGTAAATAGAAGCATAATATCTCAAAAATTGAATAGGATTAGAGAATTTAGAAACCGAGTTTATCACAATGAGCCGATTTGTTTTAATGGCTCCAATATTGACTTTGGTAAAGTCGAAAATATCCGAGACGAAATATTTGAAATGTTAGCTTGGGTTGACTCAGACTTATCAACGTATGCTGAATATTTCAACGGAATTAAAACCAAAATTGATCAGGTAAACAACATTTAACGCATCTAACAAATACTTCCATAAACTAACTGAGCTACTTGCAAAGGCTGGTGAGATAAGATACTTTTATACATATTTGAAAAAAGTCCAGCATACGGGTGATAGTTGGGCGTTTCAATAAACAATGGAAGCTGAATGAGTAAGAAAATCGAGCAAATAAAAAATGTAAGACTCTTTATATTGGATCAAATCAAGGATTTGTCGCCAAAGCAATTAAACAAAATTCCGGAGGGATTCAACAATAATGTTATTTGGAACTTGTCTCACATTATTTCTGCACAACAAAGTGTTTGTTACGTTCGAGCCAATTTACCTTATGTTGTTGAGGATAAATATTTTTCCTCCTACCAACCATCCACGAAACCTGAAGATTTTATTGACAGTTCAGAGATTGAAAATATCAAAGAACTGTTTATTACCTCAATTGAAACTTTCGAGAAAGACCATAAAGAAGATTTATTCGCCAATTATACTCCATGGCTGGCAAAGCCCTATGGGATAAAGGTTTCAAATATTGAGGATGCAACGGACTTTTTAATGTTCCACGAAGGGCTACATGCAGGATATGTCATTGCATTAAAGCACCTTTTGTAGTTTATTTAAACCCTCCAGCAGAATCATCGCACTTGAAGTCACCAAGAACATACTGCATCCCATCTAGGAAAAACTTTAACATTCTGGGGTCTTCAAAGGTCTGCGCATTATGAGATGGTGATGAATAAAACACCCGACCTTTTCCATGCCTTTTTATCCAGGAAACATATTTGATCTGCTCATCAATTTCTTTCTTTCCTTTATTAAGTTTAGAAGTATCAATGTACAACAATGGACGAAAGTTCTTTTCTGAGTAAGCATTTTTGAATAGATATGGCTCGTCTCTATGAACAAAGGCTTTGCCGTCAAAAGCACTTACCAAAGGATGATCCGGATCTACTAACTCTAAAGAAAGATTCTGCTGAGCAGGGTGGTAATCGAAACTTCCACCAATCATTTCACTAAACGGCATTGAGTTGTTCTGCATGGTAATCGAACCATGAATCGCCATAAGGCCACCACCTTTTTTTACATATTTCAAAATATTGGCTTCCAACCGGGCAGCAATCTTAGTCTTCTGAGATTCAGATAAGCTTTCATCCTTATCCAAAATATCTAAGAACATATTTCTTCTGGGACCTACCGAGCAATTGTTGTTCAAAACTATGGCATCATATTTTTTCAAACTCTTTGCTTCGAACTTGAAAATATCACTTGATACTTCGACATTGAAGGCTCCTGTCTTTTTTCCCAAAACCTTCATCACCTCATCTATATGTGGAGTATCCCAATGCTTGTACCCGGTGATAAGATCAAAAACCAAGACGTTATAATCTTTTGAAGAGGTAACTTCGGTTTTCTCCGGAGCGGCATCTCTTATTTTTTGCACCCACTCCTCATTCACTGCAAACTCTTTTACTTGTGCATTGACTGCAAACACAGATAATATAATTAAGACACTTAGTATGACTCTTTTATTCATGATTTTTTGATTGATATTAAATTGCAATTTACGCATATTCAACTAATCCAATTTGAGTATTAACCCAATAGGGCATATGCATTTAAAAACAAACCCTCCTTACCGCACTCCTGACTGCCATCAGTTTAGTGTCATAAGTATCTGATAGTGTGATGGTTTTCTTTTCTCTAAATCAAACAGATTTCCTGCTATTTGAGTCAGGTTGAATAGCAAAAATTTAATACCATCTGGTTTGCCGTATAAATCCATTTTCACAAGCAAGATTTAATTCGGATGTTTATTTCCTGAAGATCAGCGTAATTCGGATTATTATGCATTAATTTATTAACCTCAGGCAACCAATTGTGGCCGCAGGTGGTATTGACTAATAAAATGATTCTCCCTTGTCAAATACTGATCATCTTGAACTAAAGAAATTACTCAAAGCATGTCTGAAAAACAATCGTTCAGCTCAAAAAAAGCTTTACATGAGGTTTTACAGTTATTCTTTGAGCATCTGCATAAGATACGTCAACTCCAGAGAAGAGGCAGTAGAAGTTATGAATGATGCCTTTATGAAGGTTTTTACTTATTTGAAACAATTTGATCTGAACAAGCCATTTCAACCCTGGTTCAGACAAATAATTGTCAATTGTGCGATTGATCATTTTAAGAGGGAAAACAAACACGCCGGACAGGTTGATATTGATACTATCATGGAAAAAGGAATAGCCGAATCACAACTGGACAATATCAGCTATGAAGAAATACTCGCTTTGGTCAGGGAATTGCCATCGGCTTACCGGGCAGTGTTTAATCTGAGGGCCATCGAAGGATATAAGCATGAGGAAATAGCTAAAATGCTGAACATTACAACCGGCACATCAAAATCCAATTACTTTAAAGCAAAAAAGAAATTGCAGGAGTACCTGCAGGTTTTTTTTGAAGTAGAAAAATGAAAGAAAAGGAAAATAAAAATATTGAGAATTTCTTTAAAAAGAGACTGGTATTGAAAGAGTTCTCCTATCAGGAAGCCGATTGGCAAAACCTCAACCAACGATTGGATGCTGCAGGTATGGTTTCAGGTGAGGGTTCTTTTTCAATTTCCCCTGTTAAGTTAATCATAGCAGGTGTGGTAATAGGATTTCTGGCATTTTTTGCTGGCTGGTTTATGCATGACAGTCTGCCTGATAGTGGAAGGGAAGTTGTGAAAAACGAATCGGCGGTATCACCATCTTCTTTAGAAAACCCTGATCAGAATACTCTTTCCGGAGAAAATCCGCAAAACACCAGTAAAGGCCACAGTTCAACTCAATCAAATCTTCCTGACAGGGTCACATCTCAATCTCTGGCTAAAAAGAAAAGAGAAAATATGGTAGAAGGATTCCCGGTAGCACAAGCCGTGCCTTCGGCTCATGACCAAGCTACTCAGGCTTTGGCACAAAGTAGGGAAACAATCAAAGTCCCTCTTTTTATCAACCACAGCATATCATCTAAGGGAATGGTAGGCTTTCAGGCTCCTCATTACAAAAAACCGAAGATATCAAGTGACATCCTTTTCCTCCTGAATAATCAGAACACTGCAACAGTACCTCAGCCTGTCAGTACTATCGAAAGGAAAAATTCAAGATTTTCTGTGGGTATGTCCGTTGCTCCGGACTTCAATAGTGTGGGTATGGGAAAGGACATGATTCTATCGCTTCGACCTGGGGTCAATCTGTACTATGAAATATTCAATCATTTGTCCATTTCCACAGGACTGTATTACAACAGAAAAAAATATGAAACCGAGGTTGGAGGGTATCACCCCCCTACTGGCTACTGGAATGCCAGAACGAACGGAAAGCTCCCTGCCAACATAGATGGCTCATGTGCGGTTATTGACATTCCTGTCAACCTGATCTACCAGTGGACGAATAACCCGAAGATCAACTTTGCCGCAAGTGTGGGTATCAGCAACTACATACTTTTGGATGAATATTATGATTTTGAGTTCTCTGAGGAAAACCCCGAGGCAGATAAAGGCTGGTATACGGATAAAAATTCCGGGGTAATCAGTGGTGTTGGCAATTTGTCCGTGCAGGCAAGTGTACAATTAGGCAGGCACACAAAACTCCTTTTTGAACCTTATCTAAAGGCTCCATTGAAGAATATTGGGTGGGGTAGAGTAGCACTCTACAGCTCAGGGTTTCAAATTATATTGAAGCAGAGTTTCCCTGTACGGAGATACAATAGAAAAATGTAAAAATAAAAAAAACATAAATATGAAGAAGTCGAGTATATTATTGACAGGAGCCATTGTATCACTTATGTGGCTGTCCAACTGCCACGACGAGTCTGCTACACCCAAGAATGATTGTGAAACAAAAGGCCCATCACTGGATTTAGTTTCTACTGTCGAGCCAGGCTGTGGACAATCAAATGGGAACATTACAGTTGAAGCTTCAGGAGGTGAGGGAGCCTATTCGTACATACTCAATGGTGGGCAAGAGCAGGAATCAGGAACCTTTGAGGGTCTGTCTTCCAGATCATTTGTAGTGACCGTGACTGATATAAACGGATGTACCGCCGAACTAAATGTTGACCTTCAAAATAAGGATGGTATCAATATTACTAATGTATCTGTAACTGGCAGTGGATGCGGCACTTCCGAAGGTTCAATATCGGTGAGTGCCTCGGGAAGTATTGAGCCCTACGAATTTAGCCTTGATGGTAGTCCTTTTTCGTCAGAAGACAGTTTTTCCGGCCTTTCGGCGGATAGTTATGAGATAGTGGCAAGAGATGCTGAAGGTTGTGAAACCAGCCGAAGTGCCATTGTCACCACAGGTGTCAGTTTGTCCGACGATATCTCACCAATCATTTCTTCCAACTGTGCAGTTTCGGGTTGTCACAACGGGGCACAGTCACCAACCCTGACCAGTACGTCCGCTATTATTTCCAATGCCTCCAACATAAAATCCTTAACAGCAACTGGTGCCATGCCAAAAGAGGGTTCATTGTCCAAAGCTGAAATTGATATGATTGCCTGCTGGGTGAATGATGGAGCAATGAATAACTAAAAATATGAAAGTAAAAATTATCCTGACTCTGGCATTGCTTGGTGGAGTTGTGATAGTAGGTACCATCTATTATCAATTCAACAAGCCAAGAGAAAATGTGGGGAAGGCCAGAACTGATTTTCGAATTTCCGTAAAGGAATTGGTTACATCTTTTTTAGCGAATGAGAGTCAAGCCAATGAAAAATTTCTCGGTAAAATATTGGAGGTAGATGGAAAAGTGATTCAGTTGATTGAGGAGGAGGGTTCCAGAGGTATTCTCCTTGAAAGTAGCACCGGGACAGTTTATTGTGCCTGCGAGCAAATTCCTGAGATTAAGATAGGCACGATGGTTTTGGTAAAGGGCAAGTGCTCCGGTTACCTTATGGATGTCGTATTGAATGATTGTGAGTTGATAAAACAAAACTTAAATGAAGACTAAAGTGGTACTATTTCATGTGATTTACTTAATGAGCATGACCAGTTTTGCACAACGACTGATAGATCGGTCAGGCGAGGTAACTTTCTTTTCAGAAGCCCCGGTAGAGAATATTGAGGCTGTCAATAAACAGGCTCTTTGCGCCATGGATTTATCCAATGGAAATATTGCAGCTTCTATGCTTATGAAGAGTTTCAGGTTTAAAAAGGCACTCATGGAGGAGCATTTCAATGAAAACTATGTGGAATCAGGGAAGTTTCCCAAATCAACATTTAAAGGGTCAATAGAAAACTTTGATGCTACGGAATTTCAGGAGAAAGGAGCATTTACCAAAACAGCAAAAGGCGAAATTACCATTCATGGTATTACTCAGCCTCTGGAGACTGAGGTGTCCTTTCGAGTGGATGCTGACCTGATCAGTGCAGAAACTAAATTCATGCTCCTAATAGCCGATTTTGATATAAAAATTCCTTTAGCAGTGGTTAATAACATTGCTGAGGAAATAAAAATAAATGTATCTTTTCAATTTAGCCGACCATGATCCAACCGAAATACATCCTAATTATATTAAGCCTTTTCACAACACAGACCCTTTTCGCCCAGGATGATCTGCTTGATATGCTGGAAAAGGAGCAAGAAGAAGTACCGGAGTTTGCCACAGCTACCTTTAAAGGAACACGTATCATCAATGGGCATTCCATTGAAACAAGACATAAGGGTACATTAGATTTTATCATTTCCCATAGATTTGGTGAGCTTAACCGTGGATGGTATGAGCTCTGGGGCCTGGATCAGTCAAATATCCGCCTGGGCCTGGAGTACGCCCCAACAGAGAATCTGTACATCGGACTTGCCCGCAATTCCTATGAAAAAACTTACGATGGGTTTGCTAAATACCTTGCTTTGAAACAAAAGTCGGAAGGTGGAATGCCAGTTTCGGTAGCTGTGTTTGGCTCAATGGCATTGAAGACCCTGAGAAACCCTTCACAGGATTTGGATTTTCAGGATAAATTAGCTTTTACAGCTCAACTACTCATTGCAAGAAAATTCAACAACAGATTTTCCCTTCAGGTCACTCCAGGTTTAATTCACTACAATTTGGTTAAACCTATATACACAAAAAATGACTGTATTGCTGTGGGCGTAGGCGGCAGGTATAAAGTCACCAACCGGATATCAGTTAATGTAGAATACTTTTACCAGGCACAGGCCATTGGACCGGCTACTTACAACCCCATAGCTATAGGAGTAGATATAGAAACAGGCGGACATGTTTTTCAACTGCAACTGACCAATGCCACAGCGATGATCGAAAAGGGATTTATCGGTGAAACAGAGAACAATTTTTTCAACGGTGACATTCATTTTGGATTCAACATTAGCCGAACGTTTCAACTGAAGAAGGAAACAAAATGATCAGTTCATTTTGTTGATACTGTTTTCGGGCAGTCGTGCTTTTCTATCTATTCTTACGAGCCTTTTTCAGGGCTTTTTTGTCTGTCTCCATAAAAAAGAAACTCAGGCCACTTTGTTTCTTCAAACTAAGACAGTTTTGTTGAGAATGGGACGTACTTGCGCATTGAAATCAATTTCTTTCTTACCAGAACAGGATGAAAGAAATATAAATCCAGGATAAAGTACAGCCGTCCACGGTACGTCTCTTCAGTCATTGGCGGACAGGCTACACCACCTATTCTAAAAAAAAAACAATCTCGTATTGAACCAATCAATTTTTATTCAAATCCTTTTATGAGAGATGCCGTTACATGTGTATTATAAATTGAAAGCATAACGGAAAAGGAATGAAAGCAATAGGATTTAAACAATCATTACCCATTACAGAAAAGGACAGCTTTATAGAATTTGAAACAGAAAAACCAAACCCAACAGGATACGATCTGTTGGTGAAAATATCAGCCATATCAGTCAACCCAGTTGATTTTAAGATCAGACAAAACTCCGCTAAAGACACTGTTCTCGGCACTCCCAAAATCATTGGATGGGATGCAGTAGGTACAGTAGAGTCAGTTGGCGATAAAACTTCGAGATTTAAGGTCGGAGACGAGGTATATTATGCCGGAGACATTACCAAAAGTGGAAGCAATACCGAATACCAACTCATCGATGAGCGCATCGCAGGCCATAAGCCTAAAAACCTGACAATAGCTGAAGCTGCCGCCATTCCACTTACAGGACTGACCGCTTGGGAATCACTTTTTGACCGCATCAAGGTAAACCCTGAAACTGACAAGGGAAAAACAGTTTTGATCTTAGCAGGAGCCGGAGGTGTTGGGTCTATAGCGATACAAATCGCAAAAAAAGTGGCAGGACTTACCGTAATCGCTACAGCATCACGCCCGGAATCTGAAAGCTGGTGCAGGGAACTGGGTGCTGATTACGTGGTAAACCACCATGACCTCAAAGCCGAACTGGAAAAAACAGGGCACAGTCAGGTGGACTATATCCTGGATTTTGTGGATATCAATGGCTATTGGAAAACCATAGCGGAAATCATCAAACCACAAGGGCATATCGTTTCCATTATCGGTAGCAGCGATCCATTGAATCTTGTTTTACTCAAAAGCAAGAGTGTGTCCTTTTCCTGGGAATTGATGTACACCCGCTCCATGTTCACCACAGATGACATGGACAGGCAGCATCAAATCCTAAATAAAATAGCTGATTTACTGGATGACGGAACGTTAAAAACAACACTAACAACTACTTTAGAAGGATTTACTGTTGAAAATCTTAAAGAAGCTCATAAAATGCAGGAATCAGGAAAAACCATTGGTAAAACGGTAATTGAATATTAAATCAGCAAGCCTTCAACCATCCTTGAAAGAGGACGTACAATAGGGCTATCGCATTTAAAAATTCTTACCGCCTCCTATCTTAGGTTTATTGTGGCTTTAATAGGTATTGCAAAAAGATTCCTCCAAAGTCGGAATGACAAGGTGACTATTTGCATAGCCCGACAACTAAGACAACTGGTAAAGAGGTATTGTTTTTAAATTCGATAAACTTACATACAATCACTATACAATAACAAAAACAGTTTAAAACAGAAAAAAATGGATTTAAAAGTAAAAGACAAAATTGTATTGGTAAGTGGTTCTACGGCAGGTATCGGGTTTGCAACAGCACAAAGGTTTTTAAGAGAAGGAGCTCAGGTGGTGATCAATGGCAGGACAAAAGCCAATGTGGATAAAGCAGTCAATGAACTAAAATCTTCGGTTGAAAATGCAAAAGTATCAGGCATTGCGGCTGATTTTTCAAAAGTTGATGACGTCAATAGATTATTGAAAGAATTGCCCCAGGTGGATATTCTAATCAACAACACTGGAATCTTTGAACCCAAAGCGTTTAAAGATATCCAGGATGAAGATTGGTTTAGGTTTTTCGAAGTAAATGTAATGAGCGGGGTACGTCTGGCAAGGCATTATTTCCCAAAAATGTTGGCCAAAAACTGGGGAAGAATCATTTTTATCTCCAGTGAATCCGCAGTTTTTATTCCCGATGAAATGATCCACTATGGAATGACTAAAACAGCTCAAATTGCGGTCAGCAGGGGGTTGGCTGAGTTGACAAAAGGATCGAATGTAACGGTGAACTCTATCTTACCGGGCCCTACAAAGTCCAAGGGCGTTAACGAATTTATTGAGGAACTTGCAAAGGCGGGTAACAAAACGGTGAATGAAGTTGAGGAAGATTTTTTCAAAAACATGCGCCCCACTTCCCTCATTGAGCGTTTTGCTTCGGTTGAGGAAGTAGCAGATACCATCGTTTACTATTCCAGTCCGTTGGCTTCAGCTACAAATGGTGCTTCCATCCGTGTAGATGGTGGATTGATTAGATCAATTTTATAAATATAGTGAATTTAGCTATTACGTTTACCTCACCGATCGGCAAATTCTGCCAATATGCGATGTAAAACTATAGGCAACAGAGAAACAAAAAACCATTTCACATATTGAGAAATGGTTTTTTGTTGATGATAGAATCATCATTCTATGAGCTGCTTATTTAATTATTAACCTCGGATTAATTCCATCCGCCACCTAAGGCTCTGTAAATATTAACCCTTGCATTCATTTGTTTCATTTTGGTTTCTATCAACTCAAACCTCGTTTCCAATGCATCACGTTGAGTCAATAGTACCTCCATATAGTCAGCTCTTGCAGATCTGAACAGGTTATTGGAAATATCGATTGACTCAGTCAATGCTTTCACCTGCCGTGCTTTCAGGTCATAGCTACTTTTTAGATTACTAATATTTGATAACTGATTGGCTACCTCTATGTATGCATTTAAGATAGTTCGCTCGTAATTGTAAATTGCCTGAATTTGCTTAGCGTTGGCATTGACATAAGTCGCTTTTATAGCATTCCTATTGATCAATGGTGCAGTGATATCTCCCGCCAAAGAATACAACAATGATTCTGGCGTATTCACCAAATAGGCAGGGTTAAAAGCCTGAAAACCCAAACCCGCAGAGATACCCAATGAAGGATAAAATCTCGCTTTAGCTACTTTGATATCCAGCCGGGCTGCTGCCAGTTCCAGTTCTGCCTGCCTGATATCAGGACGATTTTGCAATAACTGAGACGGAATACCTGCCTGGATAGTATCATTAGCCAACTCACCGAAACTATTAGAATTTCTTGCAATCGGCTGAGGATATCTACCCACCAGAAAATTGATTTTATTTTCCGTTTCTATGATCTGCTGCTGGATACCATACTGAAGACTTCTGGTATCCAGTACCTGTGCTTCAAACCTGCGCACAGCCAGTTCTGTTACCCGAGCCGATTGCTTTTGTAATTTCACTATATTCAATGCATTGGTCTGAATTTCTATATTCTGCTTTACGATCGCCAGTTGATTGTCGAGTGCCAATAATTCATAGTATGAATTGGCTATTTCAGCAATCAGATTCGTTACCAGAAAATTCTTACCATCAACAGAAGACAAGTACCTGTTATATGCTCCTTTTTTAGCATTACGCAATTTATGCCATATATCCACTTCCCAGGTAGCATAAGCACCTATCATCAAATCCGTAAAAGGCTCGGGAAACTCTTTACCCGGCTTGATCTCATTATTGGCTTCCAGTGCTCCATTTCTGGTATATCTGCCAACTTTATCCACAGCAGCTCCTCCTCCTATACCAACAAACGGCAAATACTCTCCTTTACGTGCTTGTACCTCGTTTCTGGCAATCTCAATCTCCTGCATTGTGATATTCAATTCCTGATTGTTGTTCAGTGCAACATCAATTAATGCTGTAAGGTTAGAATCAGTAAAGTAATCCTGCCACTTTACCTTTGCTGTATTGGTAGTATCCTGCGAGTGGTTGTTATAACTCACAGGCACTGTTGTATTCACCGATTTATCAATTAGAGCAGGAAGAGTACAAGCTGAAAAGCTTAACGCTATAACAGCTACTCCCAAGTATCTATATATTATTTTATTCAGCATCGTGATCATTTTCTTCTATCGATTTTTTGTGTTGAGGTTTTTCCGACAATGGTCTGTCGTATTCATCCCGGATCATCTGACGACCATCTGCCAAACTACCAAAAATATAATACAATCCCGGGATAATAATTACTCCGAAAACAGTTCCCAGTAACATACCACCAAGTGCTGATGATCCAATAGTCCGGTTACCAATAGCTCCGGCACCCGTTGCTATTACCAGTGGAATCAATCCCGCAATAAAGGCGAATGAAGTCATTAATATAGGCCTGAAACGTACCCTGGCACCTTCAATGGCTGCATCAAAAATGGTAGCACCATGCCTGCGCTTCTGTACCGCAAATTCTACAATAAGTACAGCATTTTTACCCAATAAGCCCACCAGCATGATGAGTCCTATCTGGGCATAAATGTCATTGTCCAGCCCCATGAGCTTTAGCACTAAAAAAGAACCAAAAACCCCTACTGGTAGTGAAAAAATCACCGCCAATGGCAAAAGGAAACTTTCATACTGCGCTGCAAGTACCAGATAAACAAATGCCAATACTATTATGAATACATAAAGTGATTCATTCCCCCTTCTTGATTCGTCATAAGAAAGGCCTTCCCAGGCAATATCATAACCCCTAGGCAAGGTTTCACTAGCCACTTCTCTGATGGCCTGAATAGCCTCCGCAGTTGTAAATCCCTTAGCAGGCAAACCTCTGATGGCCGCTGAATTGTACATATTGTAACGGGTAACTTCATTGGGGCCCTGTCTTTTCTCAATCTTCATGAAAGCTGAATAAGGCACCATTTCTCCATGATCATTCTTTACAAAAAGATTCAATACATCTGATGGCAGCCTTCTGAATTCGGGAGCAGATTGAACATATACTTTGAAAAAACGCCCAAATCGAATGAACCCTTGCTCATAAGTACTTCCTATCAGAATGTTGAGGTTTTCCATCGCTTCTCCGATAGAAACTCCTTTTTGCATGGCAAGCTCATTGTCTATCACCAATTCGTATTGAGGATAGTTCGCTGCAAAAAAGGTAAACAAGCCTGTCAACTCTTTACGCTTACCCAAATCATCCATAAATTTCTTGTTGATTTTATCAAACTCATGGTAATCCGTATCAGTGGTTTTATCCAATAAACGCATGGAAAAACCTCCGGAAGACCCGAACCCGGGAATAGCGGGTGGTTCGAAAAACTCTACAATTGCTCCAAGTCCTTTAGACTTCTCCTCCAACTCTTCCATTATTTCTTTAACAGAATGTTCACGATCCGACCAGTTTTTCAGGTTGATGAGACAAGTACCCGCATTGGATCCCCTTCCTTCAGTCATGATCTCGTAACCAGCCAAAGAAGATACCGATTCCACTCCATCTATTTCCTCACAAATCTTTTGAAGCTTTTGGGAGACCTGATTGGTTCTTTCCAAAGTAGCTCCGGGAGGAGTTTGTATAATCGCATAAATGGTACCCTGATCTTCACTAGGGATAAATCCGGCAGGCAGGATTTGATTTTCAAAAAGAATTCCAAGGCCAAATACCAACAAGATTCCAAATGTAAGTACTCTTTTGTTTACGATTAATTTTAACAGACCTGTATATCTTCCGGTAATTTTATCAAACCCACGATTGAAACTATCCAGAAATCTGGTCAAGATATTTCTCTTTTTTGGTTTCCCGTGATTATTCTTTAATAGCATAGCACAGAGTACAGGAGTGAGTGTAAGTGCCACCAAAGCGGAAATCACAATAGAACTGGCCATGGTAATGGAGAATTGTCGGTAAAAAGTACCTACCGGGCCAGTCATAAATGAAATGGGTAGGAATACCGATACCATCACCATTGTAATGGCGATAATTGCTCCACTGATTTCTCCCATTACCTTTTTTACTGCATTGTATGGAGACAAGTCTTCTTCTTCCATTTTTGCATGCACTGCCTCAACCACCACAATGGCATCATCTACCACAATACCAATCGCCAGTACCAGAGCAAATAGCGTAACAAGATTGATGGAAAGTCCGAACATCTGAATGACAAAAAATGCTCCTATAAGAGACACAGGCACAGCCAGAATAGGTATGAGTGTAGAGCGCCAATCTCCCAGAAATATAAAAACCACCAGAGCCACGAGTATAAATGCATCTCGTAATGTGTGAGTCACCTGCTCTATCGATGCATCCAAAAATGTTGATACATCATAGCTTATTCTATAATCCATTCCCGGAGGGAAATCGGCTTTCATTTCTTCGAGTTTCATTTTTACGTCTGCAATTACCTCACTGGCATTACTACCATAATTCTGTTTCAACACGATAGCTGCAGAAGGGTGGCCATCCAGATTGGAATAGATGTCAAAAAACTCACTACCCAATTCCGCTCTACCTATATCTTTTAAGTGTATGCTTTCCCCTTCTGCATTGGCCCGGATTATAATATTTTCATACTCTTCGGGTTTGTTAAATCTTCCCTTATAAGTCAACACGTATTCGAGTGACTGAGCTGCAATACCCGAACTCTGTCCTATCCGACCAGGCCGGCCAATAATACTTTGCTCAGCCAGAGCCTCCATTACTTCATCAATAGAGATGTGGTAAGCCCGCATACGATCCGGATTTAACCAGATGCGCATCGCATAGGTGCGGCTACCTAAAATCCTTGTTCTTGCCACACCATGAATTCTATTGATTTCAGGGATCATTTTGACATTGGCATAATTGTAAAGGAATTTTTCATCCATATTTTCACCCTTACTATAGAGGTTGACATACATCAACATACTGGGTTGGATGGGTGTGATAATGACTCCTTCACGTTGAACCAGCTCAGGTAAGAGTGGCATCACCTGATCTACCCTTGTCTTGACCCGAATCACCGCCTGATTGGGATCCGTACCCGGTTCAAAAATTATGTTAATGGTGGCTTCTCCGGCACTGGTAGCATCAGTGGCCATATACCTCATGCCCTGGACACCATTAATGGAGTTTTCCAAGGTAATTAAGGTAGATTTAACCAATACATCAGCACTGGATCCGGGATAAGCTATAAAAATACTTACTGTGGTAGGAGCGATCTGAGGAAATTGAGAGATGGGCAATTGCTTTATCGCCAACGACCCTACAAAAACGATAATAACCGAAATTACAATAGCAAAGACCGGTCTATGTATTATTTTACTAAACATTTTTTCTGTTTTTTAGGATACACAATTATTCCGCATATAAATCCAGGTGCGTTAGGACGGAATATGGATCTTTGAAATCATATTTTATTTCATCATTTTCTCTCACCAAGCGTAAACCTTCAAGAAGAATTTTATCATTTTCTTCCAAACCATCCTGCACTACATAAATGTGTGGTATTTCTGCCGTAATATTTATGGCTCTTGATCTGATTCTATTTTCTTCATCGATAACAAAAACATACCTTTTATCCAAAATTTCGAAAGTAGCCTTCTGAGGAATTAGCAACGCATTTTTGAGTGGAGTAGTCATTAAGATATTACCTGTCTCTCCATGTCTTAGCAGACCTTTAGGGTTAGGAAATGTCGCTCTAAATGCAATATTTCCCGTTTCATGGTTAAACTCAGCTTCTATCGTTTCTACTACTCCCTGATGACCAAACAATTTATTATTTGCCATCTTTAGGCTAACTATCGTTTTATCTTTTGCTTTTACATTGGATTCATAATCCAGATACTCCGCTTCCGGAACATTGAAGTAAACCCACATTTCACTATTGTCAGAAATTTCGGTTAGCAATTCGCCTTCATCAACGAGGCTTCCCAACCTCACATGAAAGCGGTCCATAATACCATCGAAAGGGGCTCTGATCTGCGTGAACCCCAGGTGAACCTGGGCTAAAGCCACTTCTGCTCTTGCCTTTTCAAGTTTGGCACTGGCCAGAGCCAGTTCATTAGGAGCTACTACATTGCTGTCCGCAAGTTTTTTCGTGTTCTGGTATTCAATTTCCACAAAATGGGCTTCCGCCTGGGCTTTTTGGAGTTCAGCTTCATATAGCCTGGGCATAACCTGAAACATTAGTTGTCCTTTTTTCACGAACTGTCCTTCGTCCACAAAAATCTTTTCTAAGTAGCCTTTTTCCAGAGCTCTTAGTTCGATATGTTGAATTGAACGAATTTGACACACGTATTCCTGAGTAATCGTAGTGTCTTTTCTTAATGGACTAGTAACCAAAAACTTGGTTTCTTCTTCGTGATGTTCTTTGTGTGATTCACAGCTTGTGTAGCATAACATGGCACACAAGCTCATGAGCATGAGAATTCTCTTCATTTTAATTTTGGTAAAGTTTATTGATGTTTTTTTTTGAAATGCGGCATATGCAGTACCACACGCTTCCTCTCCTTGTTTATTTCAATGCTGTTAGATCCCGGGCAGTAAATAAATGGAAAGGGTGGTTTGGCAATTCCAAATTGCCGACTTGAATGTTATACTATATTCTGATGACCTGAAATATAATATACCTCATATAAGAGGTGAAATAAGAAAAACGCTTACAAAAAGTTAAGCTGTTTTTAATGTAAAGTAAAAAACACTCCTGAGAAAGAGCATAAAAATTAGAAAGGGAAACATAATTGCGTTCTACATGCTTTTTGGAAGAATCTACTTCATCTTCCTCAACTTCATTTTTCGCAACACATATTTCCTGTCTTTCTTTTTTGGTATCTGATCTTGTAGAAGACGTGATAATACAGGCATTATCCTTTTGTACATTATCAGAAGTGACATTTTCTGACTCCTTATCGTATTTTGTTTGGGCATGAATAACACTTTCCTTAGAGGTACGGGCAAACAACTGACCATAGCCACTCAGCAGGATAACACAAAGAAGTAGAAGATATTTTGCTAATGCCTTAATCATCTTGCGGCAAGATTAAACAAAGCTGTGAAGACTGACAAGCTATGGATGTTAAATAATGTTAACATTTCATTAAATATACAAATAAACAGCACTACGTTCATTGATTACTCTTTTTATTGCAAAAATGGCAATGAAAGCATTGAAAAAATATGAAAATTGATGCCAATAAAATAAATATTTATAAATCGTCAACATTTGAAATTGCAAACTTATCTGGTTATTATCCTAATATTCCTGTTTCAAAACCATCAATACTTTGTGAGTTCTTTTCTTTCCTGTAGTCAGTCAATCTATCCTCATCCTGTTTTTCCGACCAGGAGTTCAATGTCGTTCTTTCTGCCTTAAAATCCATAAATGGCACAGCAAACCCACAGGAGGTTTGCACTAAATCCACATTCATTTCTATGATCTGTCTGGAACCGGTTACTTTAGGGAAGAGTTTTAAATATTCATCAAATTCAGTGTCTCTGGCATGAAAAATTTTGGCGGTTCCATATAACCTTAGGATAATTGGTTTTTCTTCAAAAGAGCAAAACATAATTGTCATTCTGTTGTTTCGGAGAAGATGAGCTGCAGTTTCGTTTCCACTGCCTGTCAGGTTAAGCCAAACAATTTTATTTTCACCCAATACTCTGAAAGTATCTATTCCTTTGGGAGAAACATTGACCCTGCCCTCTGCGGCTGCAGTTCCCACAAAAAATATTTTTTGATTGGTAATGAACTCTTTTAATTCCTCACTTATTTTATCTAATCTCTTTCCCATTGGTTGGCCTTATGTGTCTTTATGCTTTCTTCATCCAGTGTTTTTAAGAAATGAAACGATTATTCGAAGCAAAACGTATTACATTGATACAATGTTACCAACAGGAGCTCATTCTTCAACTTTCTTTTACTTCAACAGGGAACAGGGCATAAGTAGCCATTGCACAACCAAAGTCAAACTCCTCTTTATTACTTTTTGCTGTAGTTCAGCAGCCAGTTGTTTCCAAACTTGTCAGTAAGATTACCCAGCAGTGAATCAAAAAAAGTCAGTTCTACGGGATGAGTCGCTAAACCTCCTACGGAGAGTTTTTCAAAACAAGCTCTGACTTCCTCTTCACTATCGCAAGCCAGCATGAGAGAAACTGCATTGCCTTTTTTTAAGCCATCCTCCGAAACCATGTCACTGGCCATTAAAACAAGGTTGTCTCTTGTCAGTGTAGCATGTAGAATGCAGTCTTTCATGCGTTGAGGCATTTTTTGTGAAATGGGAGACTCACCTATGGTCTGAAAATAAAGTACACCACCTAAACACTTCTGATAAAAAGTCATGGCTTCCCTACAATTGCCACTGAATGTCAGGTATGAATTAATCTGAGGCATGCTCCTGATTTTAAGCGTTCAGTAATTTTTCAATATCAAATTTTCCCATCTGCATAAATGCCTGCATCACTCTGGGAGCTTTATCCGGATCACTCATAAGCTCACCTAAAATTGCAGGGACGATTTGCCACGACACACCAAATTTATCATCAAGCCATCCACATTGATTGTGAACTCCTCCTTCACCCAACTTTTCCCAATAAAAATCTATTTCCTCCTGAGTTTCACACTCAATAACAAATGAGGTAGCTGGTGAAAATTGATACTTAGGCCCTCCATTCAAACCCATAAACTTTTTCCCATTGAGCTCAAAGATTACAACGCCCGAACTATCCGTAGTGATTTTTGAGTTTTTGAAAACAGAACAATAAAAATCTGCCGCAGATTTGGCTTTGCCATCAAACCACAAGCAGGGATAAATTTCATTTTTCATAATCGCAGGCTTTCTAATAATTTAGACTTAATTGGATTCGGCGTACTGTTTAAAATTATTGAGAATAGCCTGCCACCCCCCACGTTGCATTTCAACAGGATTCTCTGTTTCGGCTTCAAATATTTCGACTATTTCCGTGATTTTATCAGTTTCTGTAAAAGTGATTTCTACTTTCCGGTCATCTCCCAGAGTATAAGAAATTTTTTCGTTAACCAACACCTCATCATATACGCCATTAAAATCAAACCCAAAGCTGCCATCTTTAGCCTCCATCCTGAAAAGAAACTTCCCTCCTTTCACTATATCATTCTCTGCTTTAGTCGTATGCCAATCATCTGACGGGCTATTCCATTTTGTAACATGGGTAGGATTGTTCCAAAACTCCCAAACCTTCTCTACAGGTGTTTTGATAGTAGCTCTGATTGTTACTTTTTCTTTGCTTGCATTTTCCATTTGTAATTGATTTAGTTTCTAATAATAATTTTGCATGACAAAGATTCTATTATTTCAGCAAGCTTCAAAGTGTAAAAACGACATTATAAGGGGCTGATTATGACAATTCTATTTCATAGATTTACCTCATGAAAAATGTATCTATTATTATTCCCGAAACAGCAGTGATAGAGGCAGTAGCCGATCCCCATTACATATTGAAAGCTGTCAATCAGTTTTTGGTGGCGTCAAACAGAAGCCCGTTATTCAATGTGCAACTGGTGGGATTAACCAAAGAGGTGAAGCTTGAGAACAGCCTTTACAGTGTTCATGCAGAAAAGCTAGTGACAGAAGTAGAGAAAACCGATCTGATATTTATTCCTGCATTAAGTGGCGATATGCACACAGCATTGGAATTGAACAAGCACTTTATTCCCTGGATCGTGCAGCAATATAAAAATGGTGCAGAAGTAGCTTCACTTTGCATTGGTGCTTTTTTACTCGCATCTACCGGACTGCTAAATGGCAAAAAATGTTCTACCCATTGGAACTCAGCCAACGAGTTTAGAAATATGTTTCCTGAAGTGGAATTGGTAGATGGGAGCATCATCACTGAAGAATCCGGGATTTATTCAAGTGGTGGAGCCAATTCTTACTGGAGCTTGCTTTTGTATCTGGTAGAGAAATATACTGACAGAGATACCGCAATTCTTGCTTCAAAATATTTTGCTGTAGATATCGACAGAGACAGTCAGGCTGCATTTATGATGTTTGAGGGACAAAAAAACCATGAGGATGCGGAAATCCTGAAAACACAGCTATTCATTGAAGCCAACTTTCATGATAAAATTACGATAGCAGAATTGGCAGACAAAGTTGCCATTGGCAGAAGAAGTTTTGAACGAAGGTTCAAAAACGCTACCAATAACACTGTAGTAGAATACGTCCAACGGGTGAAAATAGAAGCTGCCAAGCGTAGTTTCGAAAGCAGCCAAAAGAACATAAGTTCCGTAATGTTTGATGTAGGCTATACGGACACCAAAGCATTCAGAACGGTATTTAAAAAAATAACAGGACTAACACCCATAGAGTATAGAAACAAATACAATAAGCAGGAACCTGCGCTTTAAGATATTACTTCATATCTGGAACCACGTTCTCCATTGTGATTTCACCGCCATCAACAGGCAAGGTTATTAATTTGCCACCAGGAGGCCATGCATAGTTGGTTGCCTCACCACTGATATACCCATAGCTCAGAATAATGCCTCCCTTGTATGTGCCCCAATAATTGTTGTAGTGATCGTGCCCACATAAAACTGCTTCCATATTGCCTTGCTCTAAAAAGGCTTTATATACCGATCCATCGTCTTCTTCATAATAGACCTTTTCTTTGCTTTTGCCTTCTTTTTTTATAGACTTGTCGTCCTGCAAATACTGAAATTCTATCAATGGAATATGAAAGAATGAAATGGCTCTGATTGTGTCCTTGTGCTTTTTCAATGATTTGTCAGAAACTGATTTGTACCATTCCAATTGCTCTTGCTTGATCGATTTATTCCCCTTTTCCGATCCGGAATCAAACCCAAACAATTGCCACTTTGGCTCTTTCTCTCCCTTATAAGCAACATCAACCACATAGTCGTATTTTTCCTTCCACTGGCTATCTACATCGTGCTTACCCAGAATGCCCCACTCCGACTGTACAAATACAGCTTCAATGTCTGCTCTTCCAAAACCTCCCTCAGGATCATGATTTCCAAACACATACAACCACGGACGCTCAAAACCATCAAATAAATTAACCGCATAAGCTGCCAGTAAATTACCAAAAGGCTTATTGCCATCAAACAAATCTCCGGTAATCACCAGCATATCCGGATCATGAGTTTCCACCAGTTTTTTAATTCTCCGGCAGGTGATAAGGTCTCTCCTCCACTTGTCCTCATGCGGACTTCCCAGATGCAAATCTGTAACCTGCAATATGGTGATTGGTGCGCCAGATGATCGGTCAATCTCGATTTCGAATTGGTGTTTACCCTGCTTTTTTATGATTCGTTGCTGTGCATGTACACCTGACACAAATAGAGTAAAGAGTAGTAATGCACTGGTAAATTTAATTTTGAGAAGCATTGGGTACAAGTTTTATTTTGAAAGCCATGAAGATACCTTCCTTTCTATTATGAGCAAATAAAAATTGATAAAACCTGCTTTTTGGTAACAGGAAATCAGCTTTTCGGTAGGTTAAACCTATATCTGGTTAACCTCTTGTCACCAAATTTTGAAAGAATTCCACTACCAACAGCATTCTTCAAATCTCGGCTTGCCGTAGGTGGTGATATTCCTTTATTATGTCTTAGATACTCCTGTCTGGAAAACTCTTTGTTCCCAATTATGGATCTAAATAAATCAATCCTGTCCATATCTTTCACTGTCAGGTTTTGTGTAAGCAACAAATCCTCAAGTGCTAAATGCAATATTTCCAACATAAATTCAACAAAACTTGTAGAACTACCTTGGCTGTCAGATTTGCTGAGAGCTCCATAATAATCTTTTTGTCGTTCTTTCACTAAAGTCTCAATAGGCAAAAACTCAAATACGGGAGAATATCGTCTCAAAATCAGAGTTTGCCATAATCTGCCCATCCTTCCATTACCGTCAAGAAATGGATGTATAAATTTAAACTCGTAATGAAATACACAGCTTTTGATTAACAATAAATCATCATCATTCTTTAAATAATCAAACAAATTCTGCAATAGAGGGTAAACCATATCACCGGGAGGTGCAATGTGAGTCAGGTCTTCATCTTTTACAATGCCTACTGAAGTTTTTCTTAATTGCCCAGGGCGATCCATTAATCCTTTCATTAATATTTTATGTGCTTCACATAAGGAGTCTGTTTTAAAAACCTCGAAAGTATTTAAAATTGAATAAACCTGAAGTGCATTTTTCACCTCCAGTATGTCTTTCTTAGGTGCTAAAACTCTTTTATCATTAATTAAATCCGTTATCTGCTGTATGTTCATTGTATTACCCTCGATTTCAAGTGACGATTGAATCGTCTTAATCCGATTTCTTTTCCTCAATTCTGTAGGTGGTTTTATGAGTTTGGCAGCTTTAATTTCCCCTATCTGTTCTGATATTGAGGCTATCAATTTCAGAACCCGTCCTGTTACTTCGTAAGGTGGTTTCATGTCACTATTACCTTTGATACTATCATATGATAGTATCAAAGGTAATCAATCGTTATCTAAATTTCTTGAAAGGCACGTATTGAAAATTTGCAGGGTTGAAGTTCAACAACAACAGCTAGAACTTCGATTTCTTGACACAAAAACGAATACCTCAAAATGTTTTTTTGAAGCCTCTTTTACTCTGGCACAACTATTACTACTCTGCTGTTCGCTTTTGCTTTTGCTGGTCGTATTTTCTTCTGGCGAGAATTACCCTGAATCTTAAATCGTCGTAAAACAGGCTTATTAACAGTATTAAAGCTCCTAAAATCAACGTATTCAATTGCAAGCCCATTCTTAAATAGAGGAATCCACCAATTAAACCACCCAGAAAGAAAAAAGAAATAATATAAACCCTAAGTCTTATTGTTGCCTTAATCTTCTCCCTATTTGGGTGTGATTTTGGGAAAAATAATTGTGACAATTCAATTCCCAAATCGGTGAATAGTCCGGTTAAATGAGTAGTCCTCACTATGGCATTCGAAATTTTAGTGACATACGAATTTTGCAGTCCCATCGCAAACAGCAACATACACGCTATTAGATCGGGATACAGATAGTTGAAATTACTTAAAACGGCGATTGCCATTAAAATTAATGACTCTATTAATATGGGCAAAACAAATACATTAAGCCTTTTTGTTTCTCTGATTTTTTCAATAAGAAAGCCGGATGAAAAAGAGCCTAATAAAAATGAAAATATGTAAAGGAAGTAAATGGTGCCTTTCCAAAACTCTAAATTGGAAACGTCATTAATAAAAAGAGCAAAATGCCCTGTTACATTTGTGGTCAGTTGTTTTATAGACAAAAATCCGGTTACGTTGACAATGCCTGCAACGAAAGACAAAATAATAGCAATGCGCAGATTATGCTGCAAAGTTCTGCTTTTACCCTGATGCCTAAACATTTGATTTCATTTTTAATTACATTATCTCCCAAACAAGTGCGTAAAGAATAGTATCCAGACACGGGCTTTACTGATCTCTGATTGCCAAGAAACTGATGTGGGATACAAATACCCAAATTTACAGCTATTGTGGCTGAATATCATTAAAGCTGTTGCTTACTTATTTAAGAGGAACCACTCGTCAGTTCAAGCCTCCGTTTGAAAGACATATAATAGACTACCGTTAGCGAAAAAGCTGTTTCACATGTTCCTTCACAATAACAATCCCCCCGCATTGAGAGTCATACGGACTTTCAATACTAATTCGGGAAACACAACATATAAACTTGCAGGCTTCTATCTCAGAATATTTCTAATATTCAATCTCTTCTAAAAGTTCGGCTACATTAGTTGAATGAAAAGAAACATAGGCTTCATAACCCCAAAACCAATCAATTACTTCGTTTCTGGAAAGCAGAGTTTGTTTAGCAGATAACATAGAATGGTAAGAACTGAATTTCCAATCTTCTGTTCTGGATGCGAATCCATGATTTACAGGGTTTTGATGAATGTAGTTTATGGCAGTAGTTAAATGGTTATCCGAGCTAACCTGAAACCTTTTGGTGTAGTCGATCCACAAAGCACCCTTTCTCTCATATTTTTTGTTGTATGCCTTAGCGTATGAATTGAGTAGGTTACTGAGTTGCTGCATTACGAGTTTATGAAAATCAGTTTTGAATTTCGGGTGATTCTTCAGTATCGCTTCTTCATGCGTTTTTATAAGAAAATGGATATGATTGGGCATAAGGCAGTATGCCAGAGTACTGCAAACTGAAGGCATGTAATGAGCGTACCGTTTTAAAAAATACAGGTAATTGTCTTCGGCACGAAACAGATTTTCGCTTCCTACCGCATGGTTCACGATGTGGTAGTAGGTTTCGGATTCAAATTTCTCTAAACCTTTTATTTTCCTTTTTCAGACCTATAAGGTTTTAAAAACCTTATAGGTCTATTATTTTTTATTTTCTCTCGATTTCATAAAGCACACATTTTTCGAGGTGTTTATGGTTTTTCAGCAAAGGATGATTAAAATGTGATTTTTTAGTCATTTCAAGTTTTTCCATTACACGGATAGATCTGCTATTTACAATTGGGCACATAGATTTTATGTTTTTCAACCCAATAGTATTAAAAGCAAAATCCAAACATCTTTTGGCTCCTTCTGTGACAAACCCTTTTCCCCATTCGGCTTGGGATAATCTCCAGCCAATATCTATACAAGGTGTAAAGCCTGATTCAAATGTTTGCTCTGAAATCCCGATAAACCCGATGAATTCACCATCAGCAAGCTTGTCAACAGCAAAAAAACCCTTTTTCTAAGAATTGTTTTTGCATGCGCTCAATAAATGCTGCTGTCTGCTCAAAGTCAGGAATGCCTGGGAAATGCTCCATCACTTTTGGGTCAGCATTTATTTCGACCATTTTTGATGTATCAGACCCTACCCAATTTCGGAATCCCAACCTCTCAGATTTGAATGTATATTGCTTGCTCAACTGCATTATGATTTAATCTAAGGAATAGTTCGGCATTGATAATCATGCTTGGTCTATCGACCGCACGAATACTTAGTTATTGTAGCTCGTTTCTAAAAGTATGTTTTCACTGCAAATTCGAATTGTTCGATGAATATTTTTTTAAAATTGTAGATGTTGTTCTGTTCATAGAAAAGTAACATTGCTTTTTTGTATTCAATAGAATCAACTGTTCTAAATGATATCGGGCAATGTTTATTATTCATAAGAATAGCATTGCTTACTATTCTAGCCGTTCTTTTGTTACCATCTATAAATGGTTGAATGTATGAAATTAATACTAAAACCAGCAAAGCTTTTTCGAAGATGTTGTTTTTTGAATTGATTAAATCACACATGTCGTTTAATGCGTCTCTAATCAAAAATTCATTATCAAGAGGTCTGTAATTTGTACCTGAAATACCTACTCTTCTTGTTCTTAAGTTTCGATCGATATCAAGTTCTTTGATTAAAAGACTATGTATATCTTCGATTTTACTTGTCGTTAATGGATCGAGGTAATCAGAGTGTTCAATTATGAAGTCTAAAGCATCTTTATGGTTTAAAAGCATAACAGCTTCTTCCTTGGTTTTGCCAGCTGCGGTCTCCTTTTCTTTAAGTAGTTTTTCTGTTTCCAATAAAGAGTATGTGTTGCCTTCTATTTGTGAAGACTTCCAACTGAGGTCAATAGCTAAACGTTCGAGTTCTTTTTGATATTCATTTATCTTGAGTTCTTTAACATTGTTTTGATATTCATTTTGAAGAAATAACAAATGTTTTAATTCATCCTTGTTGAATAATTGTGTTTGATATAGTATCTCTTTGATAACTAGAGGATTGAAACTCTCTTGTATTTTTCTTTCATCAATCTCTTTTTTGTAATAAGTGTCCATATCTATTGAAACGTGAATATGGTAAGATGGCGATACTTGATACTTTGTTCCTTTTCCTTGTCCGTTAATTTGAAGAACATTTTCATCGATAAGTTTTGAAAGAACTCTTTTTAGAGTTGCATAGCTTATATCTAATGCTACTTTATCAAAAATTGATTTTGATGATTGAAGAGGAGAGTCTCTTAAAAATTCTACTATCTGTTGTTCTCTATTTTTCATAATGCTTATTGAGCTCAAATATAGAGAAAATATGGCTCAGCATTGCCTAGTAGTGAGCTTAAAAACATGTACTAATGAGCTACAACTATATAGGGTTTTATAAAATATCTGTCTAAAAATAAGTAAAAGTGCAATATGCCGATTCAGGAAGGCAGTATTGTTAATAAAACTGCTATGTGAAAATATTATGCAAATTTCTATTGCAGGAGAATTTTGGTACTATGGTTTATTTAGAAAAAAGCTTTGCCATTTCTCAATGGTCAATCCTATCGTTTCATTTTCCTTTTTCTCAGACCTATAAGGTTTTAAAAACCTTATAGGTCTACTGCAAAATAACAAAATCCTTTTTCTAAGAATTGTTTTTGCATGCGCTCAATAAATTCTACTGTCTGCTCAAAATCAGGAATGCCTGGGAAATACTCCATCACTTTTGGGTCTGAGTTTATTTCAGCCATTTTTGCTGTATCAGACTCTACCCAATTTCGGAATCCTAACCTCTCAGATTTGAATATGTATTGCCTATTCAATTGCATTCTTCCTTTACTCTGATGCTTAAACATTTGATTTCAGCGAGTTCCTTTTATAAAAAATTGTATTCAACATCCAGAAGTTAAGTCTGTCTTCTCTCAGCAAGTAGCATTGAAAGAACTAATCAAACTAAAAATCCCAGGATGCTTCCTCCTTATTTGATTTGCTGTTCAATTTTCTAATATTGAATTTGGAGGCAGTGGCACATTGTTTTTTTGCCTCCATGTTACCAACTCATTTAACAATGCTTTTTTTACTTCCAATTCCGTTTCTGAGAGATTTATGGACTCTACCGGATCATCTACGAGATTATATAATTCTATCTTTCCATCAGCTAAAAATTGGATGAGTTTGTAATTACCCTTTCGTATTACAGAACAGGTTCCATGTTTATATTGGCTGGCTATATGCCAAAACAATGGGCGTTCCAATAATTCTGTATCTACTCTATCACCCAACAAGCTGGTAAAGGATTTGCCATCCAACACACCTTTGTAATCAATACCTGCCAAATCCATAAAAGTAGGGAAATAATCCGTTGCATCGACAGATACCTGTGTTCGTCCTTGCTTTACTTTACCTGGCCAATTCACGAATGTAGGTACTTTGATGCCCCCTTCATAAATCATCCCTTTTGACCCCCGCAACTTGTTGTTGCTTGTTCTATTCTGACCATTATCTGATGTAAAAACAATTACCGTATTTTCCCGCAATCCCTCCTCATCTAAGAAACTTACTATGCGCTCGATATTATCATCCAACGATTCAATCATTGAAGCATAGCGTGCTACGTATTCCTTTTTCTCACCTGTTTCCATACCTTGGCCAAGTATTGGATCTCCTTCTTTGTTCATGTATTTATTAAAAAGTTCCTCATTGCGCGACCGCAATGGTCGATGTACTGTGTAATAATGAAGATTAATAAAGAAAGGACTCTCTTTATGCGCATCCATAAATTCAATAGCCTCATCTGTCAATCGGTCTGTTAACCATTCGTCTGTTGATTTTTGCCCTAAAAAAGGATTACTAAATGGGGCGAAATATCCACCTGTTTCACTGTGATAACCACCTACTTCCAAAGCAGGATCACCACGATAAGTACCTCCTACATTTTTCAGAAATCCTCGCCCTTCAGGATAATAGGGCTTAACAGCTGCTGAACGGTGATGCTCCACCCAGCTAAAATCTGATGGATTTGGCTGGGTGAGTTTTTTCTTAATTGGCCAATCCATTTCCAACTCTTTAGTTGGGTAAGGCCCGACCAGATGCCATTTGCCGATGTGAATCATTTTATAACCAGCTTTTGAAAGAGGCTCTGAGTATCCGGTATGCTCTTGCCCAACAGTCCAGTGAGAAAATATATTCTCCTGATCAGTTCCTTTTTCTAACACCGGCACAGTGTAAACACCAGTCCTGAATGATTGCTTTCCGGTAAATAACGCAGTACGAGAGGGCGAACATGTCGGATACATATAGGAATTTTCTATGACAAGCCCTTCGTTTGCCAATTTATCTATAGCCGGGCTCTCATAAAAAGTGGAACCATTAAAACCAACATCACCATGCCCAAGATCATCCACCACCACAAATATTATATTCGGTTTTGTACCATTTACTTCTGTGTTTCCATCTTTCAAACAACTGCTTAATAAAACAGATGCCAATAGTAATGATACGAGGGTGATTTTAAAATTTGTGGTGTTTAGTTTCATTTTAAATCAATGAGTTTTATGAAAATATTAAAGGTAATACCTTAAGAATAATAAAATCACTTTTTATTTGGGAATTGTCTCTGTAAGAAAGAGTTGCATAATCAAATGCTTATTCGTTTGTTGTCAACGCCAAGCATCGAGTAGGCAAGGGTATTTCAACCCAAGCCTCTCACAGAACCGTGCTTGATAGTCTCCCATCACACGGCTCCTGTTATTCGAATCTAGCCATTTAATCCTTAAACCCAACTTGCCAATGATAAAACAAATTCGGATACTGAACCTGAACTCGTTTCAGCCATTGATAGGCTCGTTTGATACTGGATTTGTAGCGTTTGTACCGATAACGTGCCCAACGCACTACCCGCTGGTGAAGCAACCTAAATATAGGATGTAATGAAGACTTCCTGAATTTTCCATAATACTGAATCCACCCTCGAATCATTGGATTCAAATGTTGAGCGATTCCTACTACACTTTGAAAATTCATTCGCTCAACCTTTAATGACCCTAACTTATCGGATATCCGTTTCTTTGATTTGATACTGATCGCACAGTCAAATCCTAAAAACAGACCTTTTGTCTTCTTCGAACTCGTTGGTCGAGGTTGAAAGGAATAACCCAAAAAATCAAACTTAACTATTGGGTAGTTCCCTCTCCGCCTCTGATCTCGACAGTATACTATTTTCGTCTTCTGCTCATGAACAGACAATCCGATTGATTGCATACGTTCTTTGATCTTGAATAAAACATGTTCGGCTTGGTAGCCACTCTTACAGTGAACTATAACGTCATCGGCGTATCGGCTATAGCTTATCGTAGAATAGTCTCGCTCTAACCACTGGTCAAAACCATAGTGTAGAAACAGGTTCGCCAATAAGGGACTAATCACCCCTCCCTGAGGTGTGCCTTTTCCTTCATTGACGATCAGTTTCCCTGCTTTGTTTTGTACTGGTGCTGTCAGCCAGCGTCGTAAATATAGCTTTACCCAATCTTCAGGTATATGCTTCTCTACGGCTAACATCAGTTTGTCATGGTTGATATTGTCAAAGAACCCCTTGATATCCAGATCGATTACCCAGTCTGTCCTCCTACAGTTTAACCGAACTGACTCCAGTGCCTGATGAGCACTCTTGTTTGGACGATAACCATACGAATGTTTACTAAACAACTTCTCCAGACGTGGTTCAATGTACATCTTTACCACCATTTGCCCCACCCTATCACTAACTGTAGGTATACCTAATTTACGGATACTCCCATCTGACTTGGGTATTTCTACTTCTTTGACCGGTGGTGGAAAATAACTCCCTGATGACATCCTGTTCCAGAGTTTGTACAGGTGTTTTCTGCGATTCGCATCAAATTGATGCATGCTAACCGAGTCTATCCCTGCACTGCCTTGGTTGGAGCGCACACGTTGGTAAGCCGTCCAGATCATCGAACGGCTTATCGGTATTGATTTTGTCTCTTCCCATAAATTCATCCTCTTAATAGTTGAGTTGATTCTTTGGTTTAACACTGAATAACCTAACCCCTTCGCTCCAATTTCATTACAAAATCTTCCTCACTACTACGGGTTAGTCTGCCTCTGCACACCGCTTCGATATTCGGCCTCTAGGTCGATCCTATTGTACCTTCCTCTTTACATCGATGAGCAGATTCCCAAGTTCCATAAATAAGCCTGAATAAAGTTCATCTCACCTGAATGACGCCAGCCTCATGACAAGTAAATAGGTCTCTGCCATGATCAGTGATTCTAAATCACTGCTTTTCACTCCGTATCATACTTCGTAGCTTTTGACTGAATGTACCACTTCTCGACACCTCATCGGTGATTCACTTTCGTTGATCTCCTTTATTCATACCTGACCAGTTCTTGACCAGCCGTTTCCTAAACGCTCAATACCAAGGCTCTTTACCTCAGCACCTTTAGGGGGTTTAGAGCCATCGCCTATACAACGACTCTGATGGACCTACCATCATCTTAATTATAGCTTGCAGTAGTTTAATGCCGTACTGCTTCTTGGCACACTATGATGAGTGGGGATTAGAAAGCACTAACCTCTCGTCTCGCTCATAGCCACCTGCCTGCCGGCAGGCAGGCGCCTTGATTTAAATTTAAAACTTGTGGCGGACTTTCCAGTCCCCACCAAACTATCCTGATCGATAAAACCCCATTCATTCATAGCATATGTTGAACGAACCTCCTTCGTCGGAAGCCCTTCGGGGAATGCCAAAGAACTTCTAACTTCGGAGTTCACAAAATAAGAATTGAAGTTATGAAAAAAAAGTAAAACAATCATTGAAAAA
>NZ_JBDKWG010000097.1:0-65825 GCF_040151475.1 Reichenbachiella sp. MALMAid0571
AAAGACCTACTTAAATCTACAGGTCAACCAAATCCACAGACCGAAAAACCCATAAGACTATCTGCCAAATACCAACTACGGTTCGTTCAACACTACATTCATGCTTGGCCTATCGGCCGCACGAATGCTTAGTTATTGGCGGCTGGCTTTTTTTTCTTTTTTGATGAAAGAGTCTTTTTCAATTGCGCTTTTCTTTTAGCAATAAATTCGCTTAACTCGTTTCTTTCTTTGTCTGTTAGTGGAGGACTTTGAATTACAAAATCAACTCCCTTTGGTGTTGCAATATGTCCCATATTAAATTGTTTTAAAATATTTTGTCACTAAAAATTTAGCTGCTCTTGTGTCAATTATCATTCTTTGATTCTTAAAATGATAAGCTCCTAATGCTTCTTCATAATGAGAAATTAAGTTCGATTTTGCTGTAAATGCTACAAAACCATCAAATCCTTTTTGGAATGATACCTTACAAGCATAGGCAACCAAATTTCCTGCTACGCCTTCATATAGTTTTTGTTTACCAATGTTAAACGGAGCGTTTTCCAATAAATTCATGAAAACATGATCTTTTTCAATTGTAATACTTAAAAGACCTTGAACAATTTCAGAATTGTTGGAAATATGAAGTTTATATACCTCTTTAGTTAGGTCTTCAAATTCTGATTTCCAATCAAAATTCCAACCAGTTTTCTTCGAAATATACTTTAAATCAGACTTTTTTAATGTTGCGACATCAGTCTGAAAACTATCTCCAGAAATTGTGTTAAGAATCGAATCGGTTAACCTATCAACTATGAACGCTTGTTCATTTTTTTCCATTCTACTAAGGTAAATAAATAGAAGGATTTTTACGATTCGATTTTTTGCTTGCCGCAAACCTTTAGCTTACCCTTATATTATTATTTTAAGATATAAAGGCCTAAATTTTAATAGTAAAAGAAAGCAAACCGGAACTACCCGCTAACCAAGACCGATTTCTAAATTTATATTTTACTTGGCGGACTTGCTAGAATCAGATGAACTTTCGGATTGCAGATCATCCCTATGTTTATTTATCTTTTTTTGGCGGTATTTATTTTTCAGTCTTTTTAATTTGGTTCAATAAAGGCAACCTTTTATAAGTTTCTTTAATCAGAGAAACGAAAGATTTGTCACTAATTCTCTCATCATTTTTCAGTTGTAAAACACCTACGATTCCGACAATTAGTATTCCCCCAATTAGGACTATAGGGAATAGGTACCACTCAACGGTATTCGATAATACTCCTAAACCACTTATTACAACTATTGTTGCTATCAGGTAAAATGAACCGGATAACCATGGATTGTTTTTTTTCATTTCAGGTTTCTTTTTACCAATATAATCTTCAAGTCGTTCAGCAATATTTTCAACGTCAAGTAGATTTACAGCCATATCTCTTGTATCGCAATAAACACTTTCAACTTTACGAAAATCATCATTCTCATAATCTTTGTTGTCATATTGTTGATGCCAAATTTTCCCTATGGCAATATTATTTTCTTGAGCAACAGTTGAAATTTTTCTTAATCGTTTTAAGTGGTTTTGTTGTACCTCATTTTGCAGGTCATTTTCCATATCTGTTAATTCGGAAATGACAGTATTAAAATGTGTCATTGCATAGGCTACAATATTTCTGAAATCAAAGGGTACGGAGTTTGCCCAATATCCATTCTTGGTAAGAATATCGATATTTTGTTGTATTTTATTTTTAAAAGCAGCCGCATTCTGTCGCTCTTTCTTTAAATCTCCCAAAATATCTTCAAACGACTGATGATTATAGTCGGTCATTCCTGCTAATAGTCCTTTTGCCATTCTGCCAACATTTGAGTATCACTCACTGTACGTGATATATACACTATACTTTTCTTAAATCTAATGATTTTTTATTCTTTCATATTTCAACTATTATTGATGAGGGGCTGAATACCCCATAAATCAAAATTGAAAAAACCAGAACAAATCCATTATATATCATCAGACGACCGCATCAACCTGGCCTTAAGGTTCGGGGTTTCCATGTCTTTGTCAAAAGGAAACATTGGCCGGATGATTCTTTGATGGTTCAGCCGTTCCAGATCCTGATCTACTCCTCCGGGTGTCAGTGCCATAATCCAGTCAGCCCTCATGTCGTACAACTCAGGCACCAAATAGCCAATCTTCACTACTACTATATCAGTATCTCTCGGGTTCAGTCCCAGCCTGGTAAAATCCTTTTCTTTATGGTAAGGCTTGCGCTTTTTCGTCACGATCACATGCACACTGCCTACTTTCACCACTACTTCCGTTTCGGCATGCATGTCTCCATGCTCTATGGACAGCACCGTTCCTGATAGTCGTACAGGAGGAGCAAACCTATCGTCAATGGCTGCACCTACCAATTCATTTACTTTTCCTCCTACGCCTGCTGCTATCGCCTGCTCTACCAGTTTTGGTCCCGGTATAGAAGCATAAATAAGTGACGGGCCACTTGCTGATTTAAATTCAGGACGAGCCAGTATTTCTTTCAATGTCCAGGTGACATCACCAGCCCCTCCTGCTGTAGGGTTGTCCCCCATATCACTGATCATGAAAGGTTTCTTTTCACTGACTACTGCTTTATCGAGAATCTCGTGCAATGTACCCGTTGGTGCTACAAACACAAATTCCGACCTCACATCCCAAAAACTTCTGGCCAAATCTTCGGCAGCACTGGTTACTTTTTCCTTGTCGTCACCTGTCACCATCACCACGGCATGATTACGGGGTTCGTCAGCCCAGGCATATCCCACCCATATCGCTGCATCTATTATTCCATCCGGAACGGTAGCAGGAGCTACTTTGGCATACAGGCTCTTTCCCGGCTCTATTCTCGTACTGGTTTTTTCACCAGGCAACAATACAGGCACTGGTATCCAGGCCTTGTAAGCAGGTTTTCCTTTGCCCGATTCTAATCTCGACAACAGATTGTCCACTGCCCGTTTTTTTGATTCCAAAGCATCCTCATGAGGTGCCATTCTGTAGCATGTGATCAGGTCAGTGTTTTCTGCCAGCCGCTGTGAGACATTGCCATGCAAATCCATAGAAGTAGAAATAACGGTTTTCTTCCCTACTACTTCACGCACTCTGACGATAAAATCACCTTCAGGATCATCCATGCCTACCACGCTCATAGCTCCATGAATGTCAAAAAAGAGTCCGTCGTAAGGAAGATTTTTTTTCAACATCTCCAGCGTCTTGCCTACCAGAGATTCATACGCTTCTCTGGTCACCACTCCTCCCGGGAGCGCATGAGCTCTCAAAGTTGGAAGCCAGTTGGCTCTTGATCTGTTTAATGAATCAGGAGATAAAAACGGATAAAAATCGAAAATCTCGTCACCGATTTTGGCATGGAAGGCTTCTTCATGGGTAAGTGCCGGAGAAAATGTACTCGACTCTATGGCAAGCCCTGCAATGGCTATTCTTGGTAATTCTTTTGATGCTGCTTTATTGTCAGTCTTTTGACTACACCCTGTGACAATAAGGAAAAGCGAGACAAAAACTATACTGATATTTATTCTATTCATGGCAATGACTTTTTGTGGTGGACTTACTATTGTACAAATAAGTCATTTTTTAAAAAGTAAGCAAAGTTTTACTCCTAAACTTCAGCGCATCAAAATCAATTATTCCTCCATTAGGATATTGAACCGATAATCGAAAGGGTCAAAAGAAGCCAGAAGTTGGGTAATGAAGTTTTCATTATTCAAATAAAAATTGAGGAAATTGTCGTGCCTTTCCTGCAGGCCTCCATTGGGAAATAATTTCTCTTTCAGTCCGGTAATCTGATTGAGTACAATTTCATGTTTTTGTTCTTCAGCTTTTTGCAATCGTTTTTCGATGATATCAAGGCTTTTTTGTGCTTTACTGTATTCAGCTCCTACAAACCCTGTCAATGAACCATCCACTTCTTTGGCTTTTTCTGCCAATCCATCAAACAAGGCTTTGAGTTTTTTACTTTCATTGCCCAGGTCAATGTCTATGTTGCTGTGCTCATCCAGGTAATTTTCCTTCAGTTGTTTTCCATCGTAGAATATCTCTTCGTTAGAGAGTCCGATTTTTTCTATCTTTTTGATTGAAGGTTTGTTGATGTACAATGCAAAATTTCGAGGCATCAAAATCGGAAAAGCAGTATTATAATGGTCAAATACTGCTTTCAATTGCATCCAATAAACAACCTCTGCAGGCCCGCCAACATAAGCCAAATTTGGCAATATCACTTCCTGATACAGTGGCCGCATCACCACATTGGGGCTAAATTTTTCCGGCTCATTTGCAATCAGTAATTTTATTTCTTCCAATGAAAATGACAGGTTGGTATTCAGCACTTTCCATGTAGTGCCTTCCTTAACTATTCGCTCACGAATATCTCCATCAAGGTAAAAAAAGTTGATAGTTCGCGGAAATACCTGTGCGCTATAACCCATGGAAGTAAGCCTGGAGCTGGTTTCCTCTACCAGGTCATTGGCATGGTGGTTGATCAAATCATCTTCGATCACATGGGTAAATTCTGCTTTGAGTCGCCTGTCATCAGCATCCAGCGCAATTACACCTTCCGTACCAAACAATTCATTGATATAATACCGTACGGCCTCTGCTAGTGAATTATGGTTTTTATACGCTTTTTCAAAGACCTCCGCCTTTTCCGGAAGCTGTTCCAAGACTTTTGACAAACCATCGGTTTTAAACCTACCCACCGCTCCTTTTTGATCACATTCCCAAGTATGTTTTTTTCCAAACAAATGGAAGTAACAGATTTCATCAAAATCATGATCTTCAGATGCCATCCAATATACAGGAACAAAGTTTTTATCGGGATACTTTTCTTTGAGGACTTTACAAGCATTGATCACAGTCACAATCTTGTAAATAAAATACAATGGCCCTGTGAAAATATTGAGCTGATGTCCGGTAGTAACTGTATAAGTGTTGTCCAACAACAGGCTATCAATATTTGCCCGCACTGCCGGGTGTATATCGACATATTGGTCTAATAATGTATCGTGCAAAATCTGCCTTTTGTCAGCAGAAAAATCTTTTTGCTCAATCTGATTTTGAAATCTTTCGGGTTCCGGTCTATTGCCGTAGTATGAACTAAGTTCTTTGGTGTTGGATAAATAATCTAAAAAGAATGGTGAAAACGAATTGGTTTTCGAAAGGTCAATTTTTTCTACCTTCATCAGCAGCAAATGGTCTTTTGGTGAATG
Organism: Reichenbachiella sp. MALMAid0571; assembly: GCF_040151475.1. Classification (NCBI taxonomy): domain Bacteria; kingdom Pseudomonadati; phylum Bacteroidota; class Cytophagia; order Cytophagales; family Reichenbachiellaceae; genus Reichenbachiella; species Reichenbachiella sp. MALMAid0571. The sequence continues at coordinate 5,242 of NZ_JBDKWG010000097.1, forward strand.
AGTTTTAACATAGGCTTTACATACGAGAGAAAATAGTTTTAGATGTGTGAATCATAAAAAGATCATCAGTACATACAAGGCAAAAATGTCAGGCAAAATTTATTAGATACCTGAGGTTACTTCACAGGCTCTCCATACAAATCAAATGCCTCCGAACCTGTTATTTCCACATTTACAAAATCACCAATGCGCAAATAATTTTCTTTCGCATCAATCAACACTTCATTATCTACCTCCGGAGAATCAAACTCGGTTCTTCCAAAAAAGTAATCTCCTTCTTTTCTGTCAATCAGTACTTTTTGTATCGTGCTAATTTTCTCGTCATTCAATTCCATAGAAATTCCTTCCTGAAGTTCCATGACAGCTTCCAATCGCTCTTGCTTTACTTCCTCCGGAACATCGTCTTCAAACGAATGAGAGTGTGTGTCTTCCTCATGAGAATAAGTAAATACTCCCAGTCGGTCGAAACGTGTTTCTTCAATGAAATCAAGCATTTGCTCAAAGTCTTCTTCTGTTTCTCCGGGATGCCCGGCAATCATCGTAGTACGCAAAGCAATTCCCGGTACTTTGTCTCTTATTTTAGAGATAAGGTCAGTTGTTTTCTCTCTGGTTGTTCCCCTACGCATCATTTGAAGCATTTTGGTAGAACCATGCTGCAATGGTATATCCAGGTATTTGCAGATGTTTGGACGGTCGTTCATAATGTCCAAAACATCCTCGGGAAAACCAGTAGGAAAAGCGTAATGCAACCTGATCCACTCGATTCCTTCTACTTCAGACAATCGCTCCAGCAACTCTGCCAAATTTCTTTTTTTGTACAAATCCAGACCATAATAGGTAGAATCCTGTGCAATCAGCAACAGCTCTTTCGTCCCTTTTTTGGCCAAGTTGGTGGCTTGCAACACCAATTCTTCAATCGGTCTTGAGATGTGCTTGCCACGCATGAGCGGGATGGCACAAAAAGAACAGGGTCTGTCACAACCCTCGGATATTTTCAGGTATGAATAATGGGCCGTTGTAGTCGTAATCCGCTCTCCAATCAACTCATGTTTGTAATCTGCTTTGAAGCGAGCCAGCAATTGTTTCAGATCAGTAGTACCAAAATAGTCGTCCACATTAGGAATTTCTTTGGCTAAATCATCTTTGTAGCGGTGTGAAAGGCATCCTGTCACATAGACCTTTTTGATTAGCCCCGCTTCCTTAGCTTCGGCATATTTCAAGATGGTCTCAATAGACTCCTGCTTGGCATTTTCAATAAATCCACAGGTATTGATGATCACAATATTTGAATCATTTTTAGCCGACTCATGCTCTACATCTATCTGGTTGCCTCTCAGCTGGGTAAGGATTACCTCTGAATCCACCAGATTTTTGGCACAACCGAGGGTAACTATATTTACTTTGTCTTTGGTTCTTTCTTTTGTCTTCAATTCACCGCTTGCTTTATGAAGGTGCAAAAATCGGGTATTTGAGCCAGAAAGTTGAATTTTACTACATCTTTATCTTTTGATAACAAAAATGGACTTTAAAACTCCACACCCACCATCAAATTAGGAGCAAATCCAAGGGCATAGCGATCCCTGAACCCCTTCTGTCCACGAAAAACACGATCTGTAAGGTTTTTTTGGTCAAAAGCATTGATCAATGAGAAACCAAAAGTTGCCTCCCATTTCCGTCTATCGCTACGGGGTATTTTATAAGAAGCAGAAATATTCAACAGATATACATTGGGGTATCTTTCGGGCAGGTCCGCAAATGGATCGGATGAAGGAGGATTACCATTTGGAGGCATACCACCAGAACCACCACCTGGAGGACCACTACCGGGAGGAGGATTTGTGTCATTACTGTTTGCCACTATCTGAGCGTAAATGATGTCAAGCGATTGGGCATTTAAACCTGAAGAGTAGTTCCAGGCAGCTGAGAATTTGAAATGTCCTGTTTTTAAAGCACCCCCTATATACCATACCTGCGGTTGTACATATTTTGATTTATAAGTCACTTGATCGGTTGTATCCAGTTTGATCTCAGAATTGCTCAATGAATAACCTACCCACATAGATGCGTCATCACTCATTTGCCGCTTGAGCATAATATCAATGCCATAATTCTTTTGATCCATAGTAGATGTTCTTCTGGATTGCTCTAACATTCGTGTTTCAAACACGGTAATGTTGTTGACTGTTTTATAGTATGCTTCAACATCCATTATCCACCTGTCTTCGTTGATTACATAGCCCGCCATGGATTGAGTCCCTTCTATGATGTTGCCACCTTTGCCATCTGCGAGCAACCAAAGCTCATTGTCAAACCCTCCAGCACCATACTCAAGGTTTCTTGCCTGACTGAGGTACTGATTATACATACCGGTGGAGGCTTTGAGCGTCAACCAATTGTTCGCATCGTAGTTTACCAATAGTCTCGGGGCAATTTTGAAATTGTTGAGCTTACTGTAGTATGTACTTCGGAAACCGAGTTGAGCATACCACTTCTCAGAACCTTGGTATTCTATGTTAGCATAAGGGGAAACGGAATGTGAGCTTGCCGGACCTTTGAAAGTAAATACATTTTTACCTTCTGCGGAACTGGTAAAAAAATCTGTTAAGACTTTTTGCCACTTATAATCAATCCCGAATTGATAGGAAAACATGTCCGGTGAACTTTTTGAAAATTCCTGTTTCAGGTTGATATCTTTAAGGTCATTGATAGCATGGTAGTTCGAAAAATTCGCCGCAACACGCCATGTAGTATAGTTGAATTCATAGTCAGAGAAGGTTGCTGAAAAAGATGATGCCCAGTTGTTCTGCATTACTGATCTCCAGTCGAAGTTAAACCCCAGGTTCTTAAATTGATTTGAATGAAGCTCTGCTGGTAAATCGACTGGGGGAATGGGAGAATATTGCACTTCTGTGTTGGTATAGATAGAGGAAAACGACAACCGATTTTTTTCGTTTGCCTGAAAAATGAGTTTGCCGCTATAATCTTCAAACAATGCAGCAATGTCTGTTAAGATATTGCCTTGATCGTCTCTTACTCCTGTAGCTGCAAACACAGAATGTGAAATCGCATTCAACTTTGGAGACTGAAACTGTCTGGGATACGACCTACGTACTCCAATGGACAGGCCAACCCGGCTATTTACCAAAGGAACTTTTACATACCCCGATCCATATAAGGTATTAGCAGCAGCTCCCACTACAGGTTTCAATGCTGGATTTTCGTCAGAATTTATTATTATGGCACCACCCACCCTGTCGCCCAGCCTGGGATGAAATCCACTGCGGTAAACCTGTACATTATCCACTATTTTAGGATTGTAAGGAGAAATAGTACCATAATAGTGTCCACGGTGATAAACCGGAATGTTGTCAAAAAGAATCAGGGTCTGATCTGTTTCGCTTCCCCGGATGAAGAGGTTTCCGGCTCTTCCATCTGGTGTAGTAACACCAGGTAATGCAGTAATGGCCGCAAAGATATCTCCGTCTGTTTCGCCAGGTAGCAGTGGCAAATCCCTAACGGCAATGTCCACACTTTGATTGGCCGGATTTAGGTTAATGCCTTTTGTCAGGTATTCTTCAACCGTAACCTCAGAAAGCTGAAGCACCAATGGACTCAATATTAGCGATAATGCTTTATTGTTTAGAAGTTCACTAAAGAAAATGACTTTTCGTTTGTAGCCCAGGTTAAAAACTTCTAAAGTATCTGTGGATATTGGTTTATAAAGAAATGACCAACCTGATCCCATCTGTTTTGTTTTAATGGGTTGACCATTGACCAAAACAAAGATTCCCAGTTCCGGTGGAATAAGCTGGTTGTCAATCGAGTCTCTGATCGTTATGAAATACTTTGACTCTGCTATACGTATGGTGTAGTGTTTTTCATCCACCGCTTCTATCTCAATCGGCAATAACTCTTCGACTTTTCGAATGAAACCATCCAGATCAGAAGTGCCGAAAGTATGATCATTGGTGATCATACCAACAATTTCGGAATCAAAGGAAAAGTTAATTCCTTCCTCAGCTTGATAATGGTTAATGGCCTGTGCAAAAGAGACAGACGAATTAGGTTGGGCATAAACGGAAAACATAAACAGACAAACTGCTATACAAAAGAAAAATCTCATAAGCTGGTAATAGATTATTCAGTTAAATATAATTTGTTTCCCTTTAGTTCATAAGATATTTCGAATGGATTAAACACAATTTGCAGTGCAACATCTAGTTTGTCATTTGGATAAGACCCGGTAAACCTTCTTTTCAGAGAAATCGAACCCAAAAAGATTTCTATATTATATAATTTTTCCAGGCTTTTGATGACTTGGATTAATGGAGCTTTTTCAAACTTAGTTTCACTCTTTAACCAGGAAGGTGAAGAATCTCCGATATTTATTCGGTCTTCCCATTCTCCTTCGTAATATAAATAGGCCTCACCACCTTCTACTATAACCGATCGGTTATCATTTGCAGTAGTCTTTACTGAACCTTCATAGCAAACCACATTCAGGCCTTCCTCAAACTCATCTACTTCAAATGTGGTTCCCAGTACTTCTACTTTACCGTTTCCGGTTTTTACTTCAAACGGGCTTCCCGACCTTACTACAAAAAGGGCTTTTCCTTTGAGGATCAGGTTTCGTTTATTGACTGACCAATCGCCTTCATGCCAGGATACTTCTGAGTCAGGTGCGAGGGTTATTTTTGATGTTCCATCCGGTAAAAGAATTTCTTTAGTTTGCGCAGTACTGGTAGAGTAAGTAGTAATGTCCGGGGATATCGACAGCCATAGCATAGTGGAAACCACCAATAATACCGATGCAGCAACAGACATGGTTATCCAGGGGTTGATAAACCTTCTTTTTATTTTTTTTGGTTGACTGGTAACATCTTTTGGATTGAAAACCACTGAATCATTGTCCGGAACCCATCGCTCTACTTCTTCAATAATTTGTTTGTATTTGAGCATATCATGAGCCGGGATGGTTTTTTTCAACTCATCCTCACTTAGTTCCCCGTTAAGCCATTTTAAAAGTTGCTCATTCACTTGGTTATTGTTTTCTTGTCTCTGAATATGAAACGGTTAGCTGGCAAAAAACCCTACTAAATTTTCAACCCGTTCAGTTCGTCCAGGTTCGCTTTGAGTGTTTTTAGCGAATTGGAAATGTGTTTTTCAACAGTTTTTATTGACAGATTCAATTCTTTTGCTATTTCTTTGTTTTTAATTTTATCAATTCTACTCATTAAAAACACGACTCTTTGCTTTTCAGGAAGATTAGAAACAGCTTCTTCCAAACGTATTTTAAACTCTTCTTGCCTGTATAAAAATTCCGGATTATTTTCCTGTTGGCTTTCTGAGACTCCAGATCTGATCTGAAATTTAAGAGCTACTTTTTGGTGGTCAGTATCATCTAAAAAAAGCCTGTTGGCAATGGTAAAAAGATAGCTTTTTACTTTGTCCAACGACACCTTACTACAATTGTCCCAGAGTCGAACAAAAGCTTCTTGGGTGTAGTCTTTGGCTTTTTCCAGATCACCCAGTTTGTAATACAAGAAATTGCGAAGGGTCACAACATGACTACTGTGCACATCGTTGAATACCTGTTCCTCACATACTGATTTATCCATTTATTCAGGTGATAATCCCAGTCAAAGGTATCATATAATGATTTTGTAAAATATTTCCCGGCAGGGTTTTTTCACATCTTTTCGTTTTACCAATATATCAATAACAAAACGTCGTTCCATCAGTGCTCTCATGGTTACGATTTTAGGTGATAAAGTGAGACTCGAAAGGGTCTTGCTTTTTTTAAATTGTGTAGTAGGGTTTTTATAAACTACTCCGTTTTATCAATAATAGGTAAAAAGCATCTTAAAGAAATGAATATGAAATTAACAAAAAGCGCAATCAAGCTAAAAGTGATTTTTGGAATGTTGTTGTTAGTGGTTTTCACTACCAACTGCGGTGAGGAGGAGTCATCGGATATGGATGACCTTGATGAAACAGGTACTGTCGATATTAGTGTGGTAGCAGAGAAATTTTACAATACTTCTGCTGTTTCAGTAGCTGTGAGTGATAACTGGGTAACTATTACGACAAAAGACTTGCCGGATCACAAAAGCATGTATTATTCTCCGAATGACCCACTTTATGAAGGGTATGACGAACCCAATAATCCTGATTTCAAGAAAAATCCGGGTTCTGTCGGCACGCAAAATATAATTGCTAAAATCCCAAGGTTTCCCAAAGAGGCAAGTACTAAATCTTCACCAGGACTAGGACCAATGGGTGTCTCAATCAATAGTGTCGTGTTTTTTAATCAACAGGCCGGGCCTGGAGATGATATTTTCGAAGAAGTAAACACATTTGACCAATATGAAGGCCATCCGGCAGGAGATCAATATCACTATCATGTAGAGCCTGTCTGGTTGACTGAAACAAAGGGTAGTGATGCGTTCTTAGGGTTTCTACTGGATGGATTTCCAGTCTATGGCCCAATGGAAAATGGCAGTGAATTGACCAATAATGATTTGGATGATTATCATGGCCACACATCCGTGACAACTGATTTTCCCGACGGTATTTACCATTATCACATTACAGAAGAATACCCCTGGATTAATGGAGATGCTTTTTACGGTTCTCCGGGAACGGTTACTCAATAATAGACCCATGGTTCAAAAAAGAAAAATACTGAATCTGATTCTAAACTGTGTTGCAATTGCGGCATTAGCAAGTTGTGATCTTGCTTCTGGAAAAGAGATTGCAACGAAAAATTACAACATTGAAATTCCATTAATTGAAATCTCAGAAAATGACTCTCTACTCACCATCAACCGAAATGGGATTTTTTTGAAGGAGGGTATCCCATATTCCGGATATTTGGTCTCTTATAGTCCTGATGGAAATTTGGAATCCCGTAAAGGATATCTGAATGGGAGATTAGAAGGAAATTGGACAACCTATTTTTCAAATGGAAAGGTAGAAACTATCCGTTCTTATCGCAATGGCGAAAAACACGGAAACCACTATGGATTTTATGAAAATGGTCAGATGAAATTCAGCTATCATTTTGAAAATGGCTTTAGTCAGGGGACTCATAAAACATGGTATGCTAATGGTCAATTATCTACCGAAATGAACTACAAGGACGGGTATGAATTGGGAGCTCAGAAAGTATGGAGACCTGATGGAAAATTGCGATCTAATTACGTTGTGAGAGAAAATGGAAGACGATATGGCATGCTTGGCCTAAAGCGTTGTGCAAAAATAGATAGTGAAAGTGGCGATATAGACAAATACAAAGGCAGTTTGAAATGAGAATTCAAGGGGTCATACTGACAATCGTAATTGGTAGCATAGCTATAGCATGCAAAGAAAACAGAAGTAAGGAAATAGAATTGCCCTTCTATAATGAAGCAACCTTTACTCCGGAATGGATAAATGCAGAGGATGAAAAGTACAAAAGTATTCATGCCATTCCAGATTTTGAATTTGTAAACCAAAATGGGGATACCATTTCGAATAATACATTTCAGGATAAAATATATGTAACAAATTTTTTCTTTACCCTTTGTCCAAATGTATGTCCCAGGATGACTGATAACCTGACCATAGTTCAGAAAGCGTTCAACAAAGATGACAGGGTAAAAATATTATCCCACACTGTAATGCCTTGGGCAGACTCAGTTGCCAGATTGGCTGAATATGCTGCCCTGCATGAAATCAACAGCGATCAGTGGCATCTGGTGACGGGTGATCAAAAGGACATCTACAAAATTGCAAGAGAGTCTTACTTTGCCGATGAGGGATTTGGGAAGACCGTTACATCAGATGAAGATTTTCTGCATACCGAAAATATTATTTTGATAGATCAAAAAAGAAGAATCCGGGGAATTTACAACGGAACTATTCGGTTGGATATGAAACGAATGATAGACGATATATATACGTTGCTTTAAGAGATTGAAGATTCCATAGCTGGTAATTAAATCGGGGCTCGCTTTTTTTGAGTCCTGATTTTTCCTTCTGTTGCTCTTTTACAAGCTTCATATTAGATGCAGCAATAAGAATCCCTGGATTTGATACCCTGAATTCAGAAAAAACTGCTTGTTTATCTATACAGTCCAGTCGAGCAATAAAGTTTATTACCCATCGAAGAGGGCAGGATACATTATAATGATTTAATAAAACTTAATTTTACCTCTCAAAGGTAAAATGATTATAGCTTCCACCCGTGTTTGCTACACTCAATTGAATTCGTGCTTTTGTCATCAATTCATTATTTGCTCTATGAAGTTGCTCAAGTCTGGTATTTGAGATAAAATGCAGAAGTATGGTAAATAAATATTGAATTCAACTGTTTTGGTAATTTTACCTGAAAAAATCATAAACATGGATTTGTTTAATACAAACCCCACTTCTAATCTGCTGCCATACGATGGGGAAGTGATTTATTACGGACAGATAATAACTACACAAAAGGCGATACACTATTTTGAGCAATTATATGAGGCAATTGAATGGAGAAACGATGAGGCTGTCATATTCGGAAAACATATTGTAACCAATCGAAAAGTTGCCTGGTATGGCGAAAAACCATTCGAATACACCTATTCTAATACGACCAAATTCGCATTGCCCTGGAACGAAGTATTATTGGAATTGAAAAAAATCACAGAAGAAATTTCGAGAGAAACCTTCAATTCGTGTTTACTCAATTTATACCATGATGGTAATGAAGGCATGGCATGGCACAGCGATGGAGAAAAAGATTTGAAAAAAAATGGAGCTATTGCTTCACTGAGTTTTGGTGCAGATAGAACATTTTCATTTAAGCATAAAATCACAAAGCATCGTATTCCCATATTCCTTGAAAAAGGTAGTTTACTAGTGATGAAAGGAACTACCCAAACCCACTGGTTGCACCGGCTTCCTCCCTCAAAAAAAGTAAAAACACCCCGCATCAATTTGACTTTCAGAACAATCGTGGAGTGAAAATAAAAATTTATACAGAAGGATCGGGCAAAATTTCCGGATGATTATACCTTAATTATTTTATAGGGTAGTCTTTCCAACATTTTGAACCTTAAAACTTCCTTGATTTTTGGTTTGAAGTTTGTATAGACATTCAAATTCTGAAGCCTAATTTTTTAAAAGATCAAATTAACATCAAATGAAATTAACAAACCTAATGACACTATTGCTTGCACTGGTTGTGTCTTTGCCATTGCTTGCTGAGAAAGAGAAGCCTAAGGACAAAAATTACGAGAAAGTTTACAAAGACAAAAATTTCTATTTTTCAGGGTGGGGAAATCCTAAATCCGGAACAGAAGAAGAACAAATAAAGCGGATGCAGCAATGGGCTGATGCCGGAATCACCGATCTGTTGCCAGGTGCGGGAGTCGAAAGATTAAAAGAACTGATCAAATACGGTAATTCTACAGGGATCAGAATTCATGCCTGGCACTGGATGATGAACGTAGGTGGTAGCAAAGAGTGTAAGGAACATCCTGAGTGGTACTCTGTCAACAGGCTGGGACAAAGCTGTAGGGATTTCCATCCCTATGTTGGTTACTACAATTTTCTAAGCCCTTTTTCAGAGGGAGCCCGTGAATACATCAAGAGAGGAGTGAGGGAGAAGGCGCAAATAGAAGGGTTAGCTTCCGTACATTTCGATTACATAAGATTTGTCGATGTGATCCTTGGAGCCAATTTGCAAAAAAAGTACAAGCACAATGGAAGCGAATTGATTCAGGACAGGTTGCTGGCTGAATATGATTTTGGATATCATCCAGTGGCCAGAGAGCAGTACAAAGAAAAATTTGGTGTTGATCCTATGGATATGGCAGATGTTGTGGAAAATCCGGCCTGGCAGCAGTTTCGGATGAATGCCATCTCATCACTGGTAGAAGAATGTGTGCAAATATGCCATGAAGAGGGAACAGCTGCTTCAGCTGCAGTTTTTCCTTTTCCACAACTTGCACGCGAATATGTAAGGCAGGATTGGGGACACTGGAACCTGGATTACTTTTTTCCAATGGTGTATAAAAAAGACCATGAAGGAAACATGGGATGGGTTGGTTTTGCTACAAAGGAAGGTGTGCGAGACATGAATCCGGGACAGCTACTTTTCACAGGCGTATTAGTAGGTCACTACAAGGACAATATGGCGGATTTTGAAGAAGCAATCGTCCAGGCGCATGATAACGGAGCAAAAGGAATTACCTTCTTTACTGTCGGTTCACTGACTGATGAGCACCTTGCGATTATCAAAAGGTACGACGAGAAGTATAATAAGTAACGGATAGATCAGAAAATCCAATTGTATAAAAAATACCTCAAGGATTTCTTGAGGTATTTTTATTTAAGTGGTGCACGCGGAAGGATTCGAACCCTCAACCCCCAGAGCCGAAATCTGGTATTCTATCCAGTTGAACTACGCATGCATTTTGAATGTTGATAGTGTTTTTTAAAAACTCCCTACCAACACCTGATTTGAGATAACGTTCTCTGTTGACAACCTCTTCTCTTGTTTCAAAAGCTTCAAAGTAAACCAATTCTAATGGTTTGTAAGCTTTAGTTGATCTATTTTTTCCTGCATTATGTTGTTTCAGACGTTCTTTTATGTTTTTAGTTTGACCTATGTAATGCCAGTTTTTAATTGTACTTCTTAGGACATATACGTAAAACATAATCAATTTTAATGAACCCTCAACCCCCAGAGCCGAAATCTGGTATTCCCAGCCTGCCGGCTGGCAGGTATCCTATAGTTGAACTACGCATGCATTTTGAATGTTGATAGTGTTTTTTAAAAACTCCCTACCAACACCTGATTTGAGATAACGTTCTCTATTGACAACTTCTTCTCTTGTTTTAAAAGCTTCAAAGTAAACCAATTCAAGTGGTTTGTAAGCTTTAGTTGATCTATTTTTTCCTGCATTGTGTTGTTTCAGACGTTCTTTTATGTTTTTAGTTTGACCTGTGTAATGCCAATTTTTAATTGTACTCCTTAGAACATAAACATAAAACATAATCAATTTTAATGAACCCTCAACCCCCAGAGCCGAAATCTGGTATTCCCAGCCTGCCGGCTGGCAGGTATCCAGTTGAACTACGCATGCATTTTGAATGTCAAGATTCCTTGTTACCCTATCAATTCTGCTACTTTATTGGCAGCATCTTTCAATACGATAGCAGAGTAAACTTTCAATCCGGATTCTTCTATGATTTTAGCACCTTCTTCAGCATTAGTGCCTTGAAGCCTCACTATAATCGGAATGCTGATCTCTCCAATATTTTTGTATGCCTCAACCACTCCGCTAGCCACTCTGTCACATCTTACAATACCACCAAATATATTGATGAGTATGGCTTTGACATTAGGATCTTTCATGATGATTCTGAAACCAGCTTCAACAGTTTTGGCATTTGCCGCTCCTCCTACGTCGAGGAAGTTAGCCGGTTCACCACCTGATAACTTGATAATGTCCATAGTAGCCATTGCAAGGCCAGCACCGTTTACCATACAGCCAACGTTTCCATCTAGCTTTACATAGTTCAGGCCGGATTCAGCTGCTTCTACTTCAGCAGGGTCTTCTTCAGACAAATCTCTCAATTCCTGAAGGTCTTTGTGTCTGAATAGCGCATTGTCATCAAGATTTACCTTGGCATCTACTGCAATTATCTTATCGTCCGATGTTTTCAATACAGGGTTGATCTCAAACATTGAGGAATCTGTACCTAAATAAGCTTTGTACAAGGCAAAAATAAATTTCACCATGTTTTTGAATGCTTCTCCTTCCAAACCTAAGGCAAATGCTACTTTTCTTGCCTGAAATCCCTGAAGACCAACACTAGGATCAATCCATTCTTTTACTATTTTCTCGGGTGTTTCTTCTGCTACTGTTTCTATGTCCATACCACCTTCAGTAGAAGCCATGATCACATTACACCCCTTTGCCCTGTCAAGTAAAATACTTAGATAAAATTCTTTCGGCTCTGATGCTCCAGGGTAATAAACATCCTGAGCAATCAGTACTTTATTCACGACTTTTCCTTCAGGACCAGTTTGGTGTGTCACCAACGTGCCTTTCAGAATTTTCTCAGCTTTTTCAGGTACTTCGTCCAGGCTTTTTGCCAACACTACTCCATTAGAACCTGTTTCATTCACCTTCCCTTTTCCCCTGCCTCCTGCATGTATTTGTGCTTTGATCACAAACCACTCAGTTCCAGTTTCTTGTTTTAGCTGTTTGGCAGCTTCTGCTGCTTTGGCCGGATTGTCCGCTACTATTCCTTCCTGAATTGCAACTCCATATCCTTTTAGTATTTCCTTTGCCTGATATTCGTGAATGTTCATTTTTTTAGAAATTATCCTACTTTGTGCATCTTAAAAAAGGCCTGTCCGGCTGTTGTTTTGCAATAACCCAAAGAAGGCAGGTTTATCTTTTTAAATTTTGTGCGAAGCTAAAGCATTCAACTTGTATTATCAAGAGTAAATTATTGCAGTTTCCAATTTAAAAACCAAAGTAAAATTTTCTCAGAAAAAAACCTCAGTCCACAAGTGTCTATTTTGCTTCCGTCAGATGTGCAATTGCCAGTTTGTAACTGTTCAACCCAAACCCTGATATAATGCCTATACTAACGGAACTGATGAAACTATGGTGTCGAAATTTTTCTCTGGTGAAAATATTTGAAATATGTACCTCGATTACAGGGCTTGTAATAGCTTTAATGGCATCCGCAATGGCAACAGAAGTATGTGTAAATGCTCCTGCATTGAGTACAATCCCGTCATAATCGAAACCAACTTCCTGCATTTTATCAATGATTGCACCTTCATGATTGGACTGAAAGTATTCAAGGTTTATGGCTGGAAACTCTTTTTTTAATTTTTTGAAGTAAGATCCGAAATCATTGCTGCCATAAATTTCAGGTTCACGCTTACCAAGTAAGTTCAGGTTTGGTCCGTTAAGAATTAATATCTTCATCACAATCGTTAAGTGTGTAAATTGCTTTTACTTTGAATAAAGTTAGGCTCAAATTTATTCACATTTGAATAATTAATTGATTTTGAACCATCAATTTGTGATAACCTTAAAGGATTCAAGTTTTAGAGTGTATTAAAAGTAGTCACTAATCAGGGCAAACGCATTTAAAAATTCTTGCTGTCCCCAGACTCCTGCCTCGGCAGGCAAGTGTTCTGGGGTCTGTTAGAATTGACTGTAATTTCAATGGATACCGTAACTGGTACGGTAAGGAGGTTTTTGTTTTTAAATGCGTTTGCCCTGAGTCACTAATGTATTATTTTCATAAAATTGGTAGAAACCCGATTGAACAAAGTATGTCCTGGGATTTACAAATCAAACAATACAAATCATACCTTCAATTTGAAAGGTCGCTTGCTGGTAACTCGGTAGAAGGATACGTGCAAGATGTGAAAAAATTACAACAGCATCTGGAGTTGTTGGGGTCTGATAAGGGACCTCTGGAAGTACAGGATACTGATATTCGCAATTTGATTGAATATATCAGTGAATTGGGAATGTCGGTACATTCTCAGGCTAGAATCATTTCTGGCATAAAATCTTTTTATAAGTATCTACTGTATGAAGGAGATATCAAAAAGGATCCTTCGGAATTGATAGAGGGTCCGAAACTTGGACGCAAATTGCCGGACACATTAAATTTTCTGGAGATAGAAGAACTATTGGGGGCTATAGATTTGTCAAAGCCTGAAGGACAAAGAAACCGAGCCATGTTGGAGACTCTCTACAGCTCCGGTTTGAGGGTTTCGGAGTTGACAGGGTTGAAGCTGAACAATATCCTCGAAGACGTTGGCTTTTTGAGGGTAACGGGAAAGGGCAGCAAAGAAAGATTGGTGCCAATTGGCAGTCATGCACTCAAGCACATTAATTTATATGTTGACCACTTCAGATGCCATTTGGACATTAAGCCGGGCAATGAATCTTATGTTTTTTTGAACCGACGAGGGGCTAAGTTGACAAGAGTGATGATTTTTACCATCATAAAAAATCTTACATTGGCAATCGGAATGAAAAAGTCTGTAAGTCCACATACCTTCCGGCATTCTTTTGCAACGCACCTGATAGAAGGCGGAGCTGATCTTCGCGCAGTACAGGAGATGCTCGGACACGAGTCAATTACTACTACTGAAATTTACACCCACCTCGATAGGGATTACTTAAAGCAGGTTATTAGAGATTTTCATCCCAGAAGTTGAAGCCTCTTTGGGTAAACGCAAATACCATAACGTTTTGAAAATTGATCTGCTTTATAATTCGATATGCTCAAAAGTTTGAGATAGTTTTGTCAGCAGAAAATTTACTGGTATGTACAAAAGTGTTATTCGTCCTTTTCTGTTTTTAATGGCTCCAGAGCAAGCCCATAACTTCACTTTTTCGATATTGAAGATGGTAAAGGCAGTACCCGGTTTGCGTCAGTTAATTCAGCTATTTTCAGACTATCAGCACCCTTCACTCGAAAGAGAACTTTTTGGATTGAAAATTAAAAATCCTGTTGGATTGGCTGCCGGTTTGGATAAAAATGCAGAAGCCATTGACGTGATGTCCTCTTTCGGATTTGGATTTATAGAAATAGGCACGGTTACACCCAAGCCTCAGGGCGGCAATCCAAAACCAAGAATGTTTCGCCTTCCCAAGGATAAGTCACTCATCAATAGAATGGGATTTAACAATGACGGTGTGGTGACAATCAAGAACCGTTTGACCAAAAGAAAATCCAAGGTTTTAGTGGGTGGAAATATTGGGAAAAACAAACTAACTCCTAATGAAAATGCAATTGACGATTATTTGATTTGTTTCAATGAGCTGTTTGATCAGGTAGATTATTTTGTGGTAAATGTCAGCTCTCCCAATACTCCCGGACTGAGGGAGTTGCAAGAAAAGGAGCCGTTAATGAAACTGCTACAAACGTTGATGGATGAAAATAACAAGAAGCACAATCCTAAACCAATTCTGCTGAAAATAGCTCCGGACTTAACCAATGAGCAATTGGATGATATAGTTGAGATCGTAAACGAAACTAAAATATCGGGCGTTATCGCTACCAACACAACCATTGATCGCAATAATTTATTGACCGATAAGCAGACAGTTGAAGATATAGGCAATGGTGGTTTGAGTGGAGCTGTATTGGCTAAAAGATCCACCGATGTTATTCGCTATTTGAGTGAAAGATCTAATGGAAAAATTCCTCTTATTGGTGTAGGTGGAATAGCTTCAGCAGAGGATGTCATTGAGAAGTTGGAAGCCGGAGCTAGCTTGGTTCAGGTGTATTCAGGTCTTATTTACGAAGGGCCTGGTTTAGTGAAGAAAATCAACAAGAAACTGGTTCAGAAATACAGAAACTGAATTCCGGTTTTCTAATCTGTCTAATCACTAAATTATTGCCTTTGTTTTATTTATTTTGCGGTAGCAAATTTCAGAATGTCAAAAAACACATACAAGTCTAAGCCCAAAGAAAAGGAGAAATCAGGTTTCAAACTCCCATCTGTCAATGTGAGTTTTTTGCATGACCGAAGACTTCATCTGTCTCTCGGTTTTTTGCTTCTGGTTTCCAGCTTGTTTTTACTCACAGCTTTTATTTCATACCTGTTTACAGGCCAATCCGATCAGAGCCTGATTGGAGTAGCTGATGAAGGGGTTGTAACGATAGGTCAGGAAACAGATAATTGGCTTGGTTCGATGGGCGCAATTGCTTCGCATTATTTTATGTTTAAGTATTTTGGGATTGCTTCTTATTTGATTCCTCCTTTGTTGTTTCTTGTAGGATTTAAAATCGTTTTCCAAAAGGAAATCCTGTCCATTCAACGATCCTTCGTTTTTGTTGCTTTTTTTCTGGTTTGGATCAGCATGTTTCTGGGCTATATCATGTTCAGTTCAGATCAGGTCAATAGCTGGGGATTTTTAGTAGGTGGTGCTGGGTACGAGTTGGCATTGTTTTTTGACAGCCTGTTTGGCTGGGGCACTGTCATGGTGCTGATATTATCCCTTCTTGTGTTTATTATTTATTTTTTCAATGTTACCAGTTTGATGGGGTTGGAAAATATTTCTTTCCTGAATCCTGAAAAAAGCAAGCCAGCAGAGGAAGGAAATCAATCGGAAGAAGAACTATCAGAATCAGCAAAACTGGCAGCAGTGGTAGAAGCCATCAAGGAAGAAGTAGAGCAGGAAGAGCAAGGAGGTTTTGAAGGGTTGGAAGATGAGGATGAAGAACCCTCTGTAGAAGAATGGGAAGTCAAAGAGGTCAAACCTAAGAAAGTAGAGAAACCTGAGTTGGTTCTTGATGTAGAAATCAAAGACAGTGAAGAGGAAGAGGAAGATGAATTGCCTTTTGAAGTGGCTGACACCTCAAGCAAGGAAGAAAGAACTGATGTGCTGGAAAACTATGATCCAACATTAGATTTGGCATCCTACAAGTATCCAACTGTCGATCTTTTGACCGATTATCCTGAGAAAAATGTACAGGTATCCAAAGAAGAGCTGGAGCAGAATAAGGACAAAATTGTAGAGACACTGATCAATTTCAAAATTGGAATTTCCAGTATCAAAGCGACAATTGGGCCAACTGTAACACTCTACGAGATAGTGCCTGATGCAGGGGTGAAAATTTCTAAGATCAAAAACCTTGAGGATGACATTGCGCTTAGCCTGGCAGCCTTGGGTATCAGGATCATTGCTCCCATTCCCGGCAAGGGAACTATTGGTATAGAAGTACCGAACAAAAACAGGGAGATGGTTGATGTGAAGTCTGTGCTCATGACTGATAAATTCATGAAGAGCAATATGGAGCTTCCAATAGTATTGGGAAAGACCATTTCGAACGAAGTATTTGTGACTGACTTGGCCAAAATGCCCCACCTTTTGATGGCTGGTGCTACCGGACAAGGTAAATCAGTAGGTCTAAATATATTGCTTACTTCGTTGATTTATAAGAAGCATCCGTCTCAACTGAAATTGGTGTTGGTAGATCCAAAAAAAGTGGAATTAACACTTTTCAATAAAATAGAAAGGCATTTCTTAGCCAAACTTCCGGATTCCGAAGAGGCGATCATTACGGACACCAAAAAAGTAATCTATACTTTGAATTCTTTGTGTATCGAAATGGACAACAGGTATGACCTGTTGAAAGATGCCGGGTGCCGAAATCTAAAAGAATACAATAAAAAATTCGTTCAACGAAAATTGAATCCGAATTCTGGTCACAAATTTTTGCCGTATATTGTACTGGTAATTGATGAGTTGGCAGATTTGATGATGACTGCTGGTAAAGAGATTGAAACACCTATAGCACGATTGGCTCAGTTGGCCAGAGCGATTGGAATCCATTTGGTGGTAGCTACACAGCGGCCTTCAGTCAATGTAATTACGGGTATTATTAAAGCCAATTTCCCGGCTCGCCTTTCTTTCAGAGTGACGTCCAAGATAGATTCCAGAACCATTCTGGATGCAGGAGGAGCGGATCAATTGGTGGGCATGGGAGACATGCTGTTGTCAATGGGATCAGAGATCATCAGATTGCAGTGCGGATTTGTGGATACTCCCGAAGTGGAGCGGATATGTGAGTTTGTGGGGTCACAAAGAGGATATGAAACAGCCTATATGCTTCCGGAGTTTGTTGGAGAAGATGGCGAAAGTAGTGTAGGGGATATTGACCTAGCAGATAGGGATGTATTATTTGATGATGCTGCAAGGCTTATTGTTTTACACCAGCAGGGTAGTACATCACTCATTCAAAGAAAATTAAAATTAGGATACAATAGGGCTGGAAGGTTAATCGACCAACTGGAAGCAGCAGGCATAGTGGGAGCCTTTGAAGGCAGTAAGGCCAGAGAAGTGCTGGTCAAAGATGAATACAGTTTGGAACAGTTATTGAATAGCCTCTAGCTGGCATGATAAAAGACTTAAAACTATAAGATTATGAATAAATCAATTTTAATAGTGATGGCTTGTTTGTTTTTTACAATTCAGGCGTTCGCTCAAAAAGATACTCAGGCGTTGGCGATTCTTGATGCGATGAGTGAAAAATACCAGAAGATTCCTGCCTTTAGTGCCAACTTCAGTTACATCATGGAGAATGAATCTGAGGGTATAGATGAGAAATTTGAAGGAAAGATTACTGTGAAAAGTAATAAATATAAACTGGAAATGAGTGGACAGGAAATCATCAATGATGGTTCTACGGTTTGGACTTATTTAAAAGATGACAATGAAGTGACCATATCTGAGTATGATGATTCAGAAGAAGAAATCACACTATCCAATATATTTTCAATATATAAATCTGGTTACAAATACCTTTTCTTAGAAACAAAAGACAATGGCAAGCTGGATGTGGTGGATTTGGTGCCTGACGACAAAGACAAAACATTTTATAAAATCAGGATGGAAATCCAAAATGCTGACAATGAACTCAAAAACTTCAGAATCTTCGATAAGTCCGGTAGTCGGTATTTGTACAAAATCAATCAGTTTGCTGTTAACAATACCATTAAAGACAGTGATTTCAAATTTGACGAAAAGAAACATCCCAATGTAGAGATAGTTGATTTCAGGTAAAAAACATTTCTTTCAGAAGTAAAAAGGGAGCGCAATGATTGCGCTCCCTTTTTTTGTGCGTTAAAAACAGGACAGAATATTACTTTGGAAGTTGGAAGAAGTAATAGTAAATGCAAGTGGTGGGAAGAGTTAATGAAATCAATTAGATTTGATGTAGCTATAGTCATATATATAGCTAGTGGCAAAACAAAATTGTTGTTGGAGCTTATACTCCTTCGCAAGACATGAATCAAGAAACAAAAAGACAACATTACGTTCCTCAAGCCTATCTAAGGAAATTTGGCTATCAACGCAAGAAGGATCAGTTTCAAGTATTTTTAGCAGATAAAGGACGCCTTAACAAACCATTTCCAGTTAACACCTCCAAAATATGTATACAAACTGACCTTTATAGCCTTACAGGAGAAACGGAAGAAGAAAGACAGGCTATTGAAAAATTTTACGACTTTGAAATAGAGACCAACTATGACCGAATTTATAAGATTTTAACTGATGACAGTATCCGGGTCATTGACGATGAAACAAAAGAAGCCATTGTGCTAACTATGATCACTCTTCTGTTTCGGGTAACCAACTGGATTTCATCGTTTAACTTGTTTGTTAACAGAATTTTCACTGATCGTTTTGCAACTGCAAAACAGATGGAAAAAAAATACTTCTATTTTGAAGGAAAAAAGATTGAGATATCTAAAAAAAATGTAAAGGAGTTAATAGTTGAATATGAGAAGAAAACTAGAGAGGGTCAAGTAGTAACTCAGCTTGTTGCCGCCCTTAGACTTTCTAAAATTAGAATGAAGGGTAACCTCGGTATTGTTAAGGTCGAACATAGTAGCAATTTTATTACTTCTGATAACCCGGTAAACCTAAGTAGGTTAGGAGGAGGACATGTTATGCCTTTTGATCCTGACAACCTAATCAGTTTGCCACTCAATGAAAAATATAAACTTACCTTATACTCCAACTTTGATAAAGAGCGACCAAATTTTATTAGTAGAATCTTACATAAAGGAGAAATGGCTGACCGAGAAATTCTCATGAATAACTTTGAGCAATATCAGCAGGCTGAAAAATTCATTATTGGTAACAAGAAAGAACTTACAACTTTTGAAGACTTCCTTAAGCGTTGTAAACAACCAATTGAGCCTAGCGAAGAGCTTAAAAAAAGATTGGAGAAAATGGAAGATTTGGCAAAAAAACTAGGTTTAGAATAACACCCCCTTCTGGTCTTAGCGTCTCGCTGAGACCTTGCACATCATTTGCTATGGCTGGGAGATATAAAACAAAGCGGAAAATTTATCATTTGAATCGTTTTGCACTGAATCTTAGCGAGACGCTAAGACTAGGCAGGGCAATTATGATTGCAGAATTAAAGTGGTCACCAATATTTAAAGAAAATGAATACTATGTATCATAATTTGAAAACAGTTATTTTATTACCGAGCGTGGTTATACTTTTCAGTATTTCAGCATGTAAGAGAATGAATGACCACACTATAAGTAAACCAAATATTCTCTACATATTCACTGATGACCAAAGCATTCGTACCGTCAGCTGTTATCCTGAATCACATAGCTGGGTAAAAACACCCAACATAGATCAACTTGTAAAAGAGGGGGTCAGATTTACCCCTACTGGTCTTAGCGTCTCGCTGAGGCCTAGCGTTCCGTCTCCTATCCTAGAGAGATACGAGACAAAGCGAAAAAATTATAATTTGAATTCGTCTATATTGAATCTTAGCGAGACGCTAAGACTAGGCAAGAGAAAAGACTAAGAAGCAGTAGTAAATACATGCGGTAAGAAGAATGAGGGAAATTTATTAGATTTGAGAAAATTATATAGTAAGTATATGCGACTAAGGTGTATATACTCAAATGTTTGTCACAATGCCCTCATTCCTCGAAGGATATGGTTAAATCGAAACTTTGGATTTTCATAATTTTAGCCCTAACAGGAATGCTAACCATACCTTTTGTCTCTATTTTTTGGGACAGCAACTTATCAGAACAAATAGGTGACTGGGGAGCCTTTGGAAGCTATTTTTCTATTGTTATAAGTGTAGCCAACCTCGTTGTTTTCATTTACTTAACTATTTACATTTCTCAACTTGACGAAGAACACCACAAAAGTCAAATAGCATCCCAACATAAGATTACACTATCACAATTTCGTCAAACTGAGATCACCGCACTTTCGAACAGGTTGAACTTGCTCTTTGAAAACTTCGGTACAGAATCGAAATCAGAGATTTTAGGAAACTTGACAATTAACTCGGTATATCTTAACAACTTTTTTAATGAGAAAACCTATCTCTTTCCAATCTTGGAGAGCAGAGAGATGAAGATCCGAAACAAGAACTTTCAGTCAAGATGTAACCAACTTATTTCCATTGTGGATGAACATTATGGAACCGAATTACCAGAGGAATATCAACAAAAACTCGCAACAAAAATTCAGTTCGTATTTACCATGCGAAATGCAATAATTGAGGAGCTACAGAAATTTCTGCTTGAAGATTTGAAAACATAAAGTAACGAACAGGTGCTCTCACTGGTCTTAGCGTCTCGCTGAGACCTTGTGCGATAAAGAGTCTAACATGTTTATCTGTGTATCACAATCTATCGACTTACTTTAACCCATTCTCGCCATCCTAAAATCACGAGATATGTATTACCTTTAAGTGCTTGAAGACATATTCAAATAGATGATTCGGAAAGAGGAAAACTTGTTTATTGGAAAACCAGCAGACACTGCGGCTGGGAATAAGGCTGTCTATGTGGCTTTAAAGTCCATATTGAAAAGGGTGAACCCATTCAAGGCTTTTCAAGTGCTCAAGGGACTCAATCAAAAAAATGGAGTGGATTGTCCCGGATGTGCCTGGCCGGATCCTTCGCATAGATCCAATTTAGGAGAGTTTTGCGAAAATGGAGTGAAAGCCATAGCTGAGGAAACCATGGACAAAAATGCGGACGAAGCTTTTTTTTCCAAATTCACAGTAGCCGAACTAAAAGACAAGACTGACTACTGGCTTGGGCAGCAAGGACGATTGACACAGCCAATGATGGTTCGACAAGGGGAAAGCCACTACGCTTCGATAGAGTGGGATGAAGCATTCGCATTGGTTGCTGAAAAGCTCAATGCACTCCCAAGTCCAGATGATGCCATATTTTATACTTCCGGGCGCACCAGCAATGAAGCGGCATTTTTATACCAGTTGTTTGTGCGCATATTTGGCACCAACAACCTTCCTGATTGCTCCAATATGTGCCATGAATCAAGTGGAGTTGCTTTAAGTCACGCCTTGGGCATTGGAAAGGGGTCTGTTACTTTGGAGGATTTTGAAAAATCTGAGTTGATATTAATTTTCGGTCAAAATCCTGGGACAAATCACCCGAGAATGCTTTCTTCCCTAGAAAAAGCCAAAAAGAATGGGGCAAAAGTGGTATCCATTAACCCACTGAAAGAGCCTGGCTTAATTAGGTTTAAAAACCCACAAAACCTGTCAGGAGTGTTGGGAGCGGGCACTGAAATCACGGACTTATACCTACAAGTAAAAATAAATGAAGATGTGGCTTTGTTGAAAGCTGTCATGATCAGTCTTTTGGAAAGGCATGAAAATGGAGAGGGTTGCATTGATTTAGATTTTATCAATGATAAAACATCAGATTTTGAATTATTCAAAAGCAGTCTTCAGAATGAAAGTTATGATGCGTTAATCAAAAGAACAGGCTTGGAGGAAAAGGATGTAGCCACACTTGTAGATTTAATTGCAAAAAGGAAGAGGATTATTGCTTGCTGGGCGATGGGACTTACCCAGCATGTAAACGCTGTGGACAACATTCAGGAGGTCGTAAACCTTTTGTTGCTCAAAGGCAGTATAGGCAAAGAAGGAGCGGGCACGTGTCCTGTTCGGGGGCATAGCAATGTTCAGGGAGACCGAACCATGGGAATCTGGGAAAAACCAAGCAAGGAGTTCTTAAATACTTTGGCTGACACTTTTAATTTCCAGCCTCCTCAAAACCATGGAGTGGATGTAGTGGCTTCCATCGAAAAAATGACCAGTACCAAGGGTAATGTATTTATGGGTCTTGGTGGAAATTTTTTGTCTGCTGCTCCTGACACACATTATACCGCCAAAGCACTTTCTAACTGTTCATTGACGGTACATGTTTCCACAAAACTCAACAGATCACACCTGGAGCATGGGGAAGTTGGATTGATATTTCCATGTCTTGGCCGTACCGACCAGATTGTGGAAAAATCAGGTGTGCAAAAACTTACGGTAGAAAATTCCATGGGGATGGTGCACACTACAGAAGGCATGCTCAAACCTAGATCGGAATATTTGTTGAGTGAACCGAAAATCATTGCAAAAATTGCTTCATTAACAGTGGGCAATGACGTGGTGGATTGGGAAAGCCTGATAGAAAATTATGATAACATTCGGGATTTGATAGCCAAATCTGTGAAGGGGTTTGAAAAATACAACGAACGCATTACAAATGAAAATGGGTTTGAATTGCCCAATGGCCCGAGGTATGGTGTTTTCAATACACCTTCTGGTAAGGCACTGTTTACGGTGAACAAGCTTCCTGAGCATGTGTTGGAGGAGAATGAATACCTGATGACTACTATCAGAAGTCACGACCAATTCAATACTACTGTTTATGGTCTCGACGATAGATACAGGGGGATTTTTGGTGCCAGGAATATCGTATTGATGAACAAAGAAGATATGGCAGTTGAAGGCTTTAAAGAGCAATCTTTGGTAACTCTTTACAATACTTACGGAGCAAAAGAAAGGCTGGTTGAGAACCTGAAAATCGTACCTTATGATATTCCTCGAGGATGTTTGGCTACTTATTTTCCTGAATGCAATGCACTCGTTCCTCTTGGCCTAAAAGCAAATCTGAGCCATACGCCTGCTTCAAAGTCCGTCAAGGTGAAGATCAGAAAGTGATTGGCATTAATTTAATTCTCCAATGCTTCCATTTGAAGCCCCGTCACTTCCCAGTTGTCATTCAGTGTCTCCAAAGAAGCGGTTAATTCTTCGTATTGTTGGTTGAGTGTATTTAATTTTTCCAGGTCATTGAAATTGTCAGGACTTGCCAGTTCTTCTTCCAAAGCTACTTTTTTAATCTCTAAAGCTTCAATCTCATTTTCTATTTTCTCCAACTCTTTCTTGAGTTTGTTCAACTCTGCCTGATCAGGATTGGATTTAGGTTTGATGGATTTTTCCTTTTCGGGCTTTGATTTCTTTTCTATTACTTCCTGCTTCGACGTTTTTTTGGAGTCTTGTTTTTCTTTCCACCAAACAAATTCATCGTAAGTACCAGGGTATTCTTTGATCTCCTGATCTTCTATATACCAAATCTTATTGGCAATGTCTGATACAAACTGCCTATCGTGAGACACTACTATAAAAGTACCTTCATACTGAGTAAGTGCCTGTGTGAGAATATTTACAGACTGTATGTCAAGGTGGTTCGTGGGTTCATCCAGTAACAAAAAGTTAGCTTCTGAGATCAATGTTTTTGCCAATGCGACCCTTGATTTTTCTCCACCCGAAAGTACTTTTATTTTCTTAAATACTTCCTCATCTGAAAACAAGAAGCAGCCCAGTACAGACCTGAGTTCTTGCTCCGACTTGTTACTTCCAAATTGCTTTAATTCATCCAGGATTTCGTTGTTGATGTCCAAAGACTCCAACTGATGTTGTGCATAAAATGATGGGATCACATTGTGTCCATGAGATACTTTTCCATCCACTTTTTCTGTACCACTGATGATTCTTAGGAGCGTGGATTTCCCTTTTCCGTTGGCACCAATCAATGCTATTTTATCCCCTCTACTGATGGTAGCGGATGTATTTTTTAGAATCTCAATATCAGGATAAGATTTAGAGACATTTTCAATGATACAGACATGCCTGCCTGATTTCTGTCCAAAATTAAATTTGAAGTTGACTTTTGCATTTTCGTCGATCACATCTTCCACAACTTCCATGCGCTCAAGTGCTTTTACCCTAGACTGAACCTGCTTGGCTTTAGTTGCTTTTGCTCTGAAACGTTCTACAAACCGCTCGGTTTGACGGATTTTTTGCTGCTGATTTTCGAATGCATTTTTTTGCAGTTCATTGCGCATTGTCTTTTCTTCCAGATAGCTGTCGTAGTTGCCGGTATATCCAGTAAGGGTAGAACCCGATACCTCTACTATCGTAGTTACGGTGTTGTTGATGAATTTTCTGTCGTGTGAAACTACAATCACTCCACCCTCATAAGATTTCAGGTAATTTTCTATCCATTGAATGGATGGCATGTCAAGGTGGTTGGTAGGTTCATCGAGCATGAGTAACGATGGTTTTTCCAACAAGAGTTTTGCCAATATCACCCTCATTCGCCATCCTCCGGAAAATTCTTTCAATGGGCGTTTTAAATCGGAGGTAGTAAAACCTATTCCTTCCAATACTTCTTCTGCTTTTGATTGTAGCGTATATCCATCAAGCGCATCAAATTGCTCCTGTAGCTTAGTGAGCTTCTCCACCAGCTTATCTTCATAGGCAGTTTCCATCTGATGCAGTACTTTTTCCATCTTGTGTTGGATGTCCAGTGCTTCCTGAAAAGCACTCATGGCTACATCGAGTATGCTTTCTTCGGATTGAAAGGAAAGCATGTCCTGATTCAGGAAGCCAATAGTACATTCTTTGGATTTACTGATTTCACCTTCATCCGGCTTTAAGTCCCCCACAATCAATTTGAGCAAAGTTGACTTTCCAGTGCCATTTAGTCCTATCAAACCTATTTTAGCCTTTGGTTTAATGTGATAAGATGCATTTTTGAATAAAACCCGGCTGCCCAGGTAGTAAGAAAGGTTGCCAATTGAAATCATGGCGCAAATTAAATAAAGGTATGGCAGTTAAACCCAATAAAAACTGAATAGCTTGATACTATCTATAGATCAGTGTTGATTTTGGAAGAATTAGGAGTTTAAGACCTTTGGCGGAACATCAATCCGTTTTTTTGCTTTTAAATTTCAAGTGTTTATCCAGAAATTCATACGTACCTTTTCCATTGATCGAATGTGGACCGTCAAAAAATTCTATTTCTGTTCTATCACCAATTTTGAGGAGTGCGTTATAGAGGTAACGGACTTTGGCATATTCATAGGCTACCGTTTCATCAGGTGCCACTCCGTCAAAATGTCCTCTTTCTACCATAAATGGGCGTGGAGCAATTAATGTAGCCATTTCAGCATAATTGAAAGTGCCTCCCAAATTCCATTCAAATATTTCGTATTCACTCATAAATGCATAACTATAAGGACTTCTGGTTGATGCATTTTTCCAAACCCACTCGTTGAAATCGGCAGAGCAAATTGAAAGACAATAGTTGTCAACCAATGGAGGAATACGCATAGCGGATTTTCCACCATAGCTTAATCCATAAAAAGCGATTCGATCTTTATCTACCATACCAAGGCTACCCAACCAATTGGTAATTTGCTGATGTTGTGGCACCATGATTGAAAAAAGCGTTTTTTTGATGGCATTAGATTTAAACTGTAGCATTCTAAACCGATCTCCAAATATGTAAATATTCTGTGGAGCAAACGTGATATATCCTTTTTCAGCCAAAGTTGTTGTAAAAGCTTTGTAATAGTGATAATCCTGCTGTCCTATGGTGGATTGAGGTCTTCCTTCCAGTCCATGTTGGCAGACTACTACCGGCCTTTTTTCTCCTGATTTGATATCATTTGGTATTACTAATATTCCGTATGCAAAAATATTTTCAAATACATCGAGTACCACTTCGTAAGCCGTCACCTCATCATTCCCAACGTCTAATTTTCTTGTTCTGGCGTTTGGAGGCAATAGGGTATGATCAAATTTTCCGATAATTTCTTCCGCAAAATATGTTTTGTATGGTTTTATTGATTTCTCAAAAGCTTCCAGTGATTCGGTATTGATATCTGACATAAATGCTTTACGAATATATGTCCCTTCTGTAAGCAACCATTGGTTGTGTTTATCCAGTTCGTTCATCAATCGAATGTGTCTGGCATTGGCATCCGGAAGCTGAAATATTGTTGTTTTTATACCTTTTGGTTTTTGTGTTTTCTGCCTGGAAACCTTCCAGGCCAGTCCTGACGTTAGCTTGTAAAGACGGTTGATTTCGTTTTCTACTTCTTTGGTTTCAGGAGGAACTAACCTGCCGGGTTTACTTTCTGTCCCGGACGGGATCACAATAGTTGGGGCATCATTGTCAATAGGAATAGTCAGTTTTCTGGGTACAATCATGCTGGCAATCTCTGCATCTCCAAATTGCTCCAGAAGGCCAAATATATTTCTATAGGCAGGTTCCTGCCATACATTTTGTCTTGAAGCAAAATAACCTGCCACTACAGTTTCATCTATTCGGATGTCAATAGCACCTGCATAAAATGCCAGCAGGCCTCCTTCACCCCAACCTGATACCATAATATTTTCAATTCCCAAAGTGGTAAACCAATCTACACCTGCAAGTATTTTTTGAACTTCATAGCCAATAAGGTGTCTGCCTAATTCAAATGCCGATCGATATAAGAATTCCCTGTTACTGATCTTTTTATGTGCTGTCTCTCGATTGATGATAGCTGGAATTAGTACCGTCAAGCCTTGTTCGGCAAGTAGCCGGGCTCTTTGCATTTCAAGAGGAAGGTTTCCTGAAATGCCCATGATTTCTTCCGGAGTTTGGTCAGCATCAGGTATCACAATTACTGCCTCAGATGTATTCGCTTTGATAGGAGAAACAAGTAAACCCTCACTGTAAACCTGCCCAAATACAGGCCAGCGTACAACGTTTACTCTGTAAATAGAATTCTCAGCTACTTTGTCTAATATATCAGGGCTGTTGAAAGGAATACGTTTCTCTCTGATTCCAATTATTTCTGCAAAGGAGCTGCGATTTTTTTCTATGGATTTTTCATAGGTTTCCGGTGAAGAAAAATCTCTATTCCAATATTTTTTACGAAGATTAATTGATTGTTTAATTTCGTTGAGCAAAAAAGCATCACACGAGTCTATCAGCATAGAAGCGATATCACCTTGCCATGTCAGGGACTGTGTTTTAGGGAGAAGTTGCACTGTTTGTGCTTGTAAAGCAAAGCCCAGGAAGCAAAGGATTCCCACATTAAGGAAATGATACTTTTTCATGGAAAACACTAAAATTGGCACTTATTTGCATTTTAAATACATGTCAATTTAATTAAATAAACCTTTTTTTAAATCAAAACCTCTAGATTAGTATGTCAAAATATCCGTTTTGTTTTTTTACATGTTTTGAAATACATCAAACTTCATTTATGAAAAGTATTAAAATTTATCTTCTGATTCTATTGACCGCTTCGTTTTCTTATGGGATGCCGGAAGCCACAATAAACGACGTTTCACAGTCCTCCGAAAAAAAACCAGCCGATGATAAAATCCCTTTGAATCCAAAGGTGAAATACGGCAAACTACAAAATGGTTTGACATATTATATCATGGAAAATCCAAAGCCGGAAGACAAGGTAGAACTTCGGTTGGTTGTAAATGCCGGATCAATTCTGGAAGATGATGATCAGGTAGGACTTGCCCATTTCATGGAACACATGAATTTTAACGGCACCAAAAATTTTAAAAAAAATGAGCTGGTTGATTATTTGCAATCTGTAGGAGTAAAATTCGGAGCACACCTCAATGCCTACACAGGTTTTGATCAAACTGTATATATACTACCTATTCCTTCCGACGATGATGAAGTTTTAGAAAAAGGTTTTCAAATTCTCGAAGATTGGGCTCACAACGCCAACCTGGCTGGTGACGAAATAGACAAAGAAAGAGGTGTGGTATTGGAAGAATACAGAATAGGCCTTGGAGCCGGAAAAAGAATGCTCAACAACTACTTGCCTAAAGTAATGTACGGATCAAAATATGCTGAACGCCTGCCAATCGGCACAAAAGAAAACCTGGAAAATTTCGAATATTCATCGCTGAGAAAATTTTACAAAGACTGGTACCGACCTGATTTGATGGCTGTCATTGCTGTTGGTGATATTGATGCCGGCAAAATAGAGGAAAAAATAAAGGCTCATTTTTCAAAAATCAAAAGCCCATCTAAAGAAAGGGAAAGAAAGGAATTTCTGGTTCCAAATCACGATGAAACTTTTATAGCCATTGAGAGCGACGTTGAAGCTCCATACGCCAATGTGAGCCTCATGTACAAAGACCCCAAACCTGTAGAAGATGTAACCACACCTGAGGGCTATAAGAAAATGATTACTATCCAATTGTTTTCCAGTATGCTCAACAGCAGGTTGGATGAATTAAGAAACAGTCCAAACCCTCCTTTCACCTATGGGGGTGGCTACTATGGAGCGTCCTGGTCACGCAACAAAAACGCATTTCAACTCTATGCCGGAGTAGCTGAAACCGAACAATTAACCGGATTGCGTGCACTACTTACCGAGGCTCAAAGAATCAAACAACATGGTTTTCAGGCCGGAGAGCTTGAGCGGGTTAAAAAATCTTTGCTCGCCGGAATGGAAAAAGCATACAATGAAAAAGACAAATCTCAATCCGGCACTTTTGCGGATGAGATGATCCGTCATTTCCTGGACAAAGAACCTGCTCCGGGTATCGAATGGGAATTTGAGCAACAGAAAAAAATGTTGCCGCAAATAACCATAGCTGATGTTAATGGACTAATTGGTTCTTTTATTTCCGATAAAAATCGTGTCGTTATATTAACAGGCCCAGAAAAAGAAGGGTTGGAAAAAGTTTCAGAACAAGAAGTATTGGACTTGTTAAAAGAAACCGATGCTATAAAACTTGAAGCCTATGAGGATAAAGTTATAGCCTCAACCCTTATTGAAAAAATACCCACTCCCGGAAAAATAAGCAATATCGAAACCAGTGAAAAACTGGACTTCACAACACTTACTCTTGAAAACGGTATGAAGGTGACCTACAAAGTCACTGATTTTAAAAATGATGAAGTGCTCCTGTCAGGTTACAGTTATGGAGGAACATCTAATTACACTGATGAAGAATATGAAAAGACCAATTTGGCCAATAGGATAATCTCTTCTTCAGGCGTGGGTGAGTTTTCTAATGTTGACCTGAGAAAATCACTTGCCGGAAAAGTAGTGAATGTGAGCCCATACATTGACGGCACAAGTGAAGGATTGAGCGGCAATGCTACCCCAAAGGATTTAGAAACCATGTTCCAACTCATCCATTTGTATTTTACCTCTCCCAGAAAAGATGAAGATGCTTACAGTTCGTATGTTCAGCGTCTGAAAAGCCAATATGCCAATTTAAGTTCCAACCCCGAATACTACTTTTATATCAATCATGGCAAATTTATGTCCAGCAATCACAAGAGGACTTTTCACCTGCCAACAGAAGAAGAATGGAACAATACGGATTATGATTTGATTTTGAAAAAGTACAAAGAAGCATTTGCAAATCCTGGGGATTTCAATTTGTTTTTTGTCGGGAATATTGAGGAGGAAAAATTCAAAACTCTTGTCAAAACCTATTTAGCAAGCATAAAAGGAATCGAACGAAAAGATAAAGTGGTAGATCTCGGAATAAGACCACCAGAAGGTACCTACGAATTGATTTATAAAAAAGGGCTCGATCCTAAATCAATGGTGAAAATAAACTTCGGTGGAGAAACAAAATACGACACTAAAAAAAAGTATTACCTCAGTTGTCTTGGGGAAATTTTAACCATTAAGTTGATTGAAATTATGAGAGAAGAAAAGGGTGGAGTTTATGGCGTAGGAGCTCAGGGCGGTATGTCCATCTATCCTTATGAGCAATTCAGTTTTTCGATTAGCTTCCCTTGCGGACCGGAAACAGCAATAGAATTAAAAGAATCTGCACTTACTGAACTAAACAAAATCATAGAGCTTGGTCCGGAAGAAAAAGACTTACAAAAAATCAAAGAGTCTCAAAGAAAAGAACTTAAAGAAAAACTAAAGCTAAATGGACATTGGCTCAACAAATTGGAAGGAGCATCTTTCATCAATCAGGAGCCATCAACCGAAAAAGAATTGGAAGAGAGAATAAATTCCCTTACTGCTACGGACATTCAAAACGTAGGAAAGAAATACCTGACTGGAGATTTTATTGTTGGAATGCTGTTTCCGGAAAGTTATGAATTGGAGAAACCTGCTAACCCTGATGAGACTGTAATCGAAAGTGAAACATCAAAAGATAAATAAGAATTGGTGTTCCTATTGAACTTTCAAACTCTGATTTTTAGGAGCCATAATCGCCGGATGGATTGATGCTAAAAAAGTGATCATAATGATGCACAAAGCGGTGTAAATGAAATCGGCAAGTTGAATTTCTACAGGGTAAGCAGTTAAAATAAGTGACTCACCTCCACCCATGGAAACAAGCCCGAAGGTTTCCTGAAGCCAGGCGATGGTCAGCCCCAGAAGCAAGCCAACTCCAGAACCTACAAATGCAATAATCGCTCCCTCGGACAAAAATATCCTTCGTATTTTATGCGTAGAGGCACCCATCGCAAGCAATACGGCTATGTCTCTTCTTTTTTCAATCACCAGCATAGAAAGTGAAAAAAAGATGTTGATAGATGCTATGCCTATGATAAGAGAAAAGATCAGAAAAACCAGAAGTTTCTCTATTCTCAATATTTTATATAAATCTGCATGTTGCTGATCGCTGTTTAATACCCGGAAATCATCTCCTAAAACTGCAATCAATTGCTCCTGAACTTCGGCAACAGAAATGGCTCTATTGGTTGTTATTTCAAGACTGGTTCTCTTATCTCCGTAGTTGAGTAGATTTTGCGCAAAATCCAAAGGAACAAACACATATTCATCATCATAATGCTGCTCTAACCTGAACACCCCACCCGGCATAATATTCGCCCTGCTAAAATAATTTGAAGGATCAAGTCCACCTGGCTTTACATTTTTTGGATAAAAAAACTGCAACGGATAAAAGTCGTCTTGCATGTTGATAGACAAAGCATACCTTATTCCATTTCCTAAAATGGCATATTGAACGCTATCCTTTCGAAAAGTAAACCGGCCATCAACTATGTATGGATTCATATTGCTGTGCTCGATGAAATTGTCACTGAGCCCTTTCATTTTTACCAACTTCTGAGACTCATTGTATTTCAGCAGCACATTGTCTTCTATTACTTCCGTAATATTCTCTACTCCCGGCACTTTACTAATTTCTTTCAGTATTTCATCGGTGAGTACAAAAGATTTGCCCTCCGCAGGAGAAATTGACAACTCCGCATCAAATGAACCATATATAGACCTAAGCAAACCTTCCATACCATTATATACTGACAAAGCTATGATCAATGCAGCCGTAGCTATAGCAACCACCGCCATAGATATAATGGCTATTACATTGATAAAGTTTTTCTTTTTTTTAGAAAAAAAATATCTGTTTGCTATGAATAAGGGAAAGTTCATGTAGCAGCCTAAATCAATTTATTGAAGGTTGTAATACCAGTGATGAAATGATATTTAAGTATTGGATAAAGATATAAATTTTGAATTGAATTTCATTACTCGTGTTATTCTTCATCCTGTGCAGGAGGTATATCCAAACCAGAAAGAATATCGTCTATCTTTTGAGCTTTTTCCTCTGTTTCATCCAGAAAAAAAGCTATCTCAGGCACAATTCTCACTTGCTTTCCTATCTTATTTCCCAAGGCTTTCCTGATTTCCTTTTTATGCTTATCCAACAATGAAATAAAAGCCGTTTTATCCTCTACCATCATCAAGCTGATGAATATTTTGGCAAAACTTAAATCAGGGCTGACTTCTACACCCATAACGGTGACAAAAGCATTGCCAACAATATGTCTGGCATCTCTTTGGAAAATTTCACTAAGATCTTTTTGAATTAATCCGGCGTATTTTAATTGACGTGTTTGACTCATAATGTATTTGAGATTCTTATATAAACGAACTTCCCACGGCTCCCAAAAATATATTGCGGCTGTGAAGTGTGTTACCCGGCTACATGCAGGCTCAGGCTGAAAAATATATGATCGATGTTAATACGACAGCCTTCTTATAAGGTGCAAATATCCCGATAATTTTATATTTAATTTTAATATTGGTGTAATTTCGTTTGAATCTAAAAGTTAACAGCATAATACACGTTCCAATTATTTTTAAATTCAACCATTGAATACAACTTTGCATTGTTCATTTTTCCATGCATTAACCAGCCTTAGCACTTGCTCAATTTCTTTAAAATAAATGATCCCTATCGACTAGCATTCATATTCTTGTTGATGCTGTTGATAAGAATTCCCCTATTCTATATGGGTATTCCTATCATTATTCCTGAGTTAAAATGGATGCTGATAGGAGAAGCCATCGCAGGAGGAAAAGATATGTACAAGGATATTTGGGATTTCACCGGGCCGCTTGCCGCAGGAGCATACAGTATTATTCATCTCCTGTTCGGGAAAAGTGTAGTTGCATACCGAACTATTTCAATCATTCTGGTAATCATTCAATGTGGAATATTCAACAATCTCTTGCTCAAAAACAAGGCTTACAATCAAAACACATATATCCCGGCATTGCTATACATGCTGTTTATGCATACTTCTTTCGATTTCTTTACGCTTTCTCCTGTACTGATGGGGATGACTTTTACGCTACTGGGTATCAACAACCTGTTTCAAAGAATGGACAATACAACCAGAGACGATCTTTTTGTCCGAATAGGTTTGTACCTTGGAATTGCCACTTTATTTTATTTGCCATTCTTCTTCTACTTCATTGTCATTATCATTTCTTTACTTGTTTATACCGGCTCTATTCTCCGAAGAATTTTTCTTATGATGTATGGGTTCTCATTGGTATTTATTCTTACTTCTCTTTATTACTTCTGGTTTGATTCATTTGTTCTTTTTAGAATAGAATATATTGAATCCATTTTCAGCATTGAGCGATTTAAATATTTCTCATGGTCTCAATTTTTAGGATTAGCCTTTGTTCCTGTATCCATTTTTGTTGTGTCTTATTTCAAGGTCAAAACACTGGGTAGGTACATCAATTTTCAGGTTAAAATTCAAAATGTCATGTTGATGTTTATAATGACAGGTGTTCTGGCAATTCTGATTTCAAAAGAATTTTCGATGTATCAACTCATTTATATCGTACCTGGGCTGGCATTTTTTACTGCTCACTATTTAATAGCGATGAAAAAGTGGATTCTTGCGGAAATGGTTTCCGTAATTATTGTTGGGGCTCTTTTGCTCAACCTACTATTCCCATTGAAACAATGGCTTTTCATCAATGAGTTTGTATCCTATGACAACCTCATCGTTAAGGAGACTCCTTATGATGCAATCACCTCTGAAAAAAAGGTCTTGGTAATCGGCGATCATTTAGACATTTATAAAAACAGCTCCTTAGCTACTCCATACTTAAACTGGCAATTTTCTAAGTCACATTTAGAAAATCCGGACTACTATGATAACCTAACAGAGGTCTATCAAAACTTCAACAATGATCTGCCAGATGTCATAATTGATGAAAAGGACATTGTTCCAACCTTATTTGATAAGATGCCTACAGTTGCATTAAAATACATTCAGCATTACAATATGAAGAATGTTTATTTGAAAAAGAAATAGCTGTTGGATCAACTTTGGCCTTATCAGGAAAAAATCAAAGACTTAGCAAGAAATCTTATTCACCCTGGTTTGGTGTCTGCCTCCTTCAAATTCAGCAGACAGGAAAGTATCCACCATGCTCTGAGCCAGATCATAATCCACAAATCGTTCGGGAATACAAATGATATTGGCATTGTTGTGCTGACGGGCTAAAGCAGCCAGATCAGTATTCCAACATAATGCCGCACGGATTTGTTGATGCTTATTTGCTGTCATGGCTACTCCATTGCCACTTCCACAAATCAATATTCCCAAGTCAAACTCTTTGTCAGCTACTGCATTTGCAACCGGATGAACAAAATCAGGATAGTCAACAGACTCAGGTGCATACGGGCCAAAATCTTTCACTTCAATCCCCTTCTCTTTCAGATATTGAGTTATCTTTTCTTTGTATGTAAACCCGGCATGATCACCTCCAATTGCAATTTTCATATTGTCTTTTCTAAATATTTATTCTTCTGCCTTCATCTTTTTATAAGTCCTTTTTGATATCAGCATGCTAAACTGATAAAGTCCAATTAACGGCAATGCTATCAGTACCTGGCTAAAAGGATCTGGAGGTGTAAGCATGGCTCCAAGAAAGAAAATAACGACAATACTATGTCTCCTATAGGTTTTTAACATATCAGGAGTAACCAGACCAGTTTTGGTGAGGAAATATACCACCATAGGCAGTTGAAACAAAATACCACAAGCCAGAACCAAGGTAGTGATAGTAGATACGTAAGACACCAAATCAAATTCGTTCAAAATAGTTGGAGAAACTGTAAAATTTGACAAAAAATTGATTGATAGTGGTGCAAGAATAAAGTATCCAAAGGTTATTCCTATTCCAAACAACAAACTAACATAAAACACTGCACCTCTTGCTACACTTCTTTCATTGAGGTGCATCCCCGGGCTGATAAACCTCCAAACTTCCCAAAAGGCATAAGGAAATGCACAAATTAAACCAACCACTAATGAGGTGGTAATAGCCATGGTGAACTGACCAGTCATTGTTCTATTTTGAATGATGAAAGGAAGTGAATCTATGCACAAACCCTGAGTTCCCAGCATATCAGCCAGTTTACACATCATCTTATAGGTCCAAAAATCCGTTTTGGCTGGAGACAAAATAACTTGCTCATATATTCTCTGAATAAATAAAAATGCGGCAATTGTAAATATTCCAATGGCTAAAACTGCTCGAATAATATGCCACCGAAGTTCTTCCAAATGGTCTAAGAAAGACATTTCCGCCTGCTCTTGTGGCTGTTCCTGAACTTCAGGCAAATTGCTCATGCTCTAAAATTTAAACTAGTTCTTTGTATAATGGAAACTCATGCATCCATTCATTCACCTGATTTTTGATTGCTGCAATATTATGGTCATCATCAGTATCTGACAATATAGAATCAATCAAATCAACAATTTTCACCATATCAGTTTCTTTCATCCCTCTGGTGGTCATTGCAGCCGTTCCAACCCGCATTCCAGAGGTAACAAAAGGAGATTTGTCATCAAATGGAACCATGTTTTTATTGACCGTGATGTCTGCCTTAATCAAGGTGTTTTCAGCCAACTTTCCGGTAAGTCCTTTCGATCTTAAATCTATCAAACAAATATGATTGTCAGTACCTCCCGAAATTACATGATATCCTTTATTCACAAAAGCCTTAGCCATTGCTCTTCCGTTTTTCTGCACCTGAATAACATACTCCATGTATTCGTCAGACAATGCTTCTCCAAAAGCCACCGCTTTAGCAGCTATCACATGTTCCAACGGACCTCCTTGAGTTCCTGGAAATACTCCGGAATCCAATAGAGCAGTCATTTTTCTCAACTCTCCCTTAGGATTTTTCAGTCCAAACGGATTGTCAAAATCTTCTCTCATCAGGATCATACCACCTCTGGGTCCTCTAAGCGTTTTATGTGTGGTAGTGGTAATTATATGACAATATTCCAACGGATCATTCAAAAGCCCTCTGGCGATTAGCCCGGCAGGATGAGAAACGTCCGCCATCAATAAAGCTCCTACTTCATCTGCAATAGCTCTGAATCTTGCATAATCCCAATCCCTACTGTAAGCAGATGCCCCACAAATAATCAACTTAGGTTTCTCTGTCAATGCTGTCTCTTCCAGTTTTTCATAGTCGATAATACCTGTTTCCTTATTTACTCCGTAGAAACTGGTTTGATACAATTTCCCAGAAAAATTGACAGGAGAACCATGTGTTAAATGCCCTCCATGAGAAAGGTCAAATCCCAATATTTTATCTCCTGCATCAAGAGTTGCTAACATCACTGCGGCATTAGCCTGTGCTCCCGAATGAGGTTGTACATTAGCCCAGGTAGCTCCAAATAGCTTCTGTGCCCTATAAATAGCAAGATTTTCCGTTTCATCTACGACTTCACAGCCACCATAATATCTTTTCCCTGGTAAACCTTCAGCGTATTTATTGGTTAACACGCTTCCTTGTGCCTCCATTACCTGAGGAGAAACAAAATTTTCTGATGCTATAAGCTCTAATCCTTCTTCCTGTCTTACCTGCTCTCGCTGAATTATGTCAAATACTTGTTGGTCTCTTTGCATATTATTAGTGGTTCATTTGGGCGGCAAATTTACCTTATGAGAAAGTTTTTAGTATTATCATTGGCTATAAAATTTAGATACTTATCAAATTAATTCATTAAATTAATTTAAGAAAGAATCGTTTATGTCTAACTCCGTTCAAAAACAAGCATCTAGCACACAAAACTACCCTACCCGGGAGCCTATGTTTCGAATACTCAAAAATGACTGGAGTGTGATTGACTATAGTGGCTCTGAAAATATACTAAGTGGGAAAAAATCAAAAAAGTTTATTGGCCAACCTTTTTACAAACTCCTTGGATTGAAAAAATCCGATAATCCACTAAAACAATTAGAAGGTAACTCTGCTCCTTTCAATACTTTTTTACTAGAAAATGTTTCCGTAAGAAATCAATCATACAACATCCGAATCATAAATACAGGTGAAAAAGAATGCATCGCCATTCTAAAGGATGTTACCGAACAAAAAAAGACAGAATTTAAACTCAAACAATCACAGAAGGAATTCATAGATGTTTTCAATTCAATTACTGACGTCTATTATAAAACAAATTCTGATAGAGTAATAGAAACCATTAGCCCTTCTATTGAAAGAATCACAGGAAAAAAACCCGAAGTGTTTATTGGCAAAAAGACTACCAGCCTAATAGAAAAACAAAAAGCCGATAATATCTTTAAAACACTTGAAGCCCTGGGTCGAGTAGAAGATTTACGAGTGAGTGTGGACTTACCCAATGGTGACACCAAGGTTTTATCATTCAGTATTATAGCCGAATATGATGACAATAAGAAGATAATAGGGACAAATGGTATCATTCGAGATATTACCAAATTGAACAAGCAAAACCAACTTACACAACTAAATAAAGAGATACTTGAAAAAGCAGCTAAAGGAAATGACCTTTTTGAAATATTAAATTTTACGTGTAAAGGAATTGAAATATTATATCCTGAATTGATTTGTTCTGTATTGCTTTATGATCCAATCAACAAATGGCTGACTAATGGAGCTAGCCCCAGTTTACCAGAAACTTATATTAAATTAATTCATCAGTATCCCATTGGACCATCTAGTGGTTCTTGCGGAACAGCCGCCTTTACTCAAAAAACAATAATAGTTTCAGATATCGAACATGACCCGCTTTGGGCAGGTTCTGCTCACCCAGCTCTGAATGAAAACCTGAAAGCCTGTTGGTCTGTACCAATAATTTCATCCGAAAAACAAACTCTGGGAACATTTGCGGTTTACTACAATAAGGTAAAAGAACCAAATAACGATGAGTTAGAACTGATACAAAATATTGGCACTTTCTTAAGTGTGGTGATTGAAAATTATAAAAACAAAGAAGCTTTGGTGTCCAATGAAAAACGATACCGACAGTTGGTTAACAACTCTCCTGTGGCTATTTTAATACATACTGATGGCTTAATACAGTTTGTGAATGATGAGGTAATAAGGATAGCCAAAGCCAGAAATAAGGAAGACCTTCTGGGAAAAAATATACTCGACTTTGTGAAGCCTCAATTTTGGGAAGAGGTGAAGAAAAAGATGGCAATAACTGCGAAGACGAAAACCAGGTCTGAAGAACAATTCATAAAACTGGATGGAAATATAGTTGATGTGGAGGTAATAGGAACGCCCATCATTTATCAAGGACAACCGGCTACACAGCTAGTATTTCATGACATCTCGGACAGAAAAACACTAGAAGCCAAACAAAACAGTCTGAATGAATATTTAATAAAACAAAATAAGCAACTGGAAGAGTTTGCCCATATAGCCTCCCACAATTTAAGAGCCCCTATTGCTAATATCCATTCACTACTCCAGTTATACGAAATGGATAACTCCGCAGAAAATCTGCAGTTTATTATTGATCAGGTTAAAAAGACGTCAAATAATTTATATGAAACAATTAATGAATTAACAGAGGTTATAAAAACATCCTGGGAGTTGAATAAACAAAAGCAAAAACTAAGATTTTCAGAGATATTCAATAAGGTAAAACAAGATATAAGTATAGAAATAATTCAAAAAAATGCCGTTATTAATGAAAATTTTGATCAAATTGACACCTTGGAATATCCTAAGGTATATCTTGAAAGTATTTTACAAAACTTGCTTTCAAATGCTTTGAAATATTGTCATCCTAATCGAAAACCAAACATTGAAGTGAAAACTAAAATAGATAATAATAATGTGCTTATGAGTTTTAAAGACAATGGATTAGGAATTGACTTGAATAGATACGGAACCAGAATTTTTGGTTTGAGAAAAACTTTTCATCAAAATGAAAATGCCAGAGGGGTAGGCTTGTTCATTACAAAGGCCCAGATAGACTCCATGGGAGGAGATATTACTATTAGGAGCGAAGTAAATGTGGGCACAGAGTTTATTATAAATTTTGGTGCGATTAAATCTTAAATAGAATTGAGCAGATTATATAAAATAGCGGTAATAGATGACGATGAAGTATTCCAGCTTATTATCAAAAAACAACTTGAAATGAGAAATTTCAGCTGTGAAATTTTAAGGTTTTCCAATGGACAAGAATCCATAAATTTCCTTAAAGACAACATACAGTATTCTGAAAAATTACCTCAATTAATAATGCTGGATGTGAATATGCCCATTAAAGATGGTTGGGAGTTTTTAGAAGAATACAAACATCTTCCGTTTGATACCAAAAAATCTATTATGCTCTATATGGTAACATCTTCGGTAATACAAACTGATATTGATAGGGCAGCTAAAAACGAGGACATACATAGTTTTATTAGCAAGCCTATTACCAACCAGAATCTGGATGAGATTTTAATGCACTTTTCTACTGTCAATTAAGCTTCCTCCTCAAAATACAGCTTATAATAATTCTTCTGTCTGCTGTCGTCAAAACCTTTTTGGATGTTTTCCCTATTGCCATGTACATAAACATGGAAATTTTTATCGAGCTTGATAACCGAGCGAATAAATTTTTTGCTTTGTTTCAGAGCTGGTTTTGATATTTCAAACTCTTCCTTTTCTAATATCTCGTTAGTTTCAGACTGCTCTTCTCTAAATACCTCATAAGAGGCAATCAACTCCGGAGCTTGCAACACTTGTTCTTTATATTGCTCATGGCTAAATGTCTCATTGGACTTTAGGTAATCCATAGAGCTGTTGAAAAGGGCTATTTTCCCTGTTTTATCTTCATCTGAAACGGCCTCTCCGATAAAATCCTGGCAGAGGTGTACCAATTGTTTTGTTTGATAATATTCGTTTTTCAACGGCTTTAGTTTGAGAAAATCATCTCTCCAATATTGAGCACTGTTGGTTTTATTTGTATTGTCAATTGTAACAACTACGTATCCGTTCTCCTTTTCCGTATTAAAGATCAGAGTGCCTTTATCTAGTTTGTTGATATTTATGCCCTCATCCGAGTTCACACCGAACACATTATCTTGGGTAGAAACTTTAAGAAAGGTATCTTTTTTTTCAGCTTTAAAAAGACCAACCACTTCAACTATCTCATCGTCTAACACACAGTCTTCAAAGTACACAGTGAAGAAATCACCTGTTTTTATATTGGCATTTTGGGATGCATCAAAAAGGTTGTGAGCCAAATCAACAGACTTTTCATGCAAAGATTCGGGATTTTCAAATATTGAATTGATTGAATTGAAAGCACGATTTTGTTCCAAAGAATTTTCATCACCAAAGCAAAACCGTTCATCATCCTTAAATGAGTGAAAGAAATACTTTACAAGTACCTCTCTTAAAAAACTATCCTGAATTGAAATGGAGTCAGAAGAAACTATTAATTCAGAATCTGTTAGCTTGTGAACAGAGAGCCTCTTTAAAAATACGTTTGAAGAAATAACCATGTGAAGTTCATTTATTATTGAACTTCACAAAGTAAATACATTATACGCTATAATTAATATGGATAGTTTTGATACTTACCCGAGGCAATATGCTCCAGCCACTCTCGATTAGCAAGATACCAGTCAACCGTTTTTTCCAAACCCTCCTCAAACTGTAGTGATGGTTTCCAGTTTAGTTCCTCCGATAGTTTTGTAGAATCAATAGCATACCTCAAATCATGACCAGCCCTATCCGTCACATAGCTGATTAATTTTTCTGAATCTCCTTCAATCCTCAACAATTTCTTGTCCATTATTTTGCACAATACTCTTATCAAATCTATGTTTTTCCATTCGTTGAAGCCACCAATGTTATATGTATCTCCAATTTTCCCATTATGGAATATCACATCAATTGCTCTGGCGTGATCAATAACATAAAGCCAGTCTCTAATATTTTCACCTTGGCCATATACTGGCAAAGGCTTTTCGTCAATAATATTCTGAATGAAAAGCGGAATCAATTTTTCAGGAAATTGATTGGGACCATAATTATTTGAACAGTTGGAAATAATATAAGGCAGTTTATAGGTATTCCCATAAGCCCTGACAAAGTGATCCGAACTTGCTTTAGACGCTGAATACGGAGATTGTGGATCGTAAGAAGTGGTTTCTAGAAAAAAACCACCATCGTCCAATGAACCATAAACCTCATCAGTAGAAATATGATAAAATAATTTGTTTTCCAGGTCACCTTTCCAATAATCTTTACAAGTATTCAACAGGTTCACTGTGCCAATAACATTGGTCTCAATAAATGCCATCGGATCAGAAATGGATCGATCTACATGAGATTCGGCAGCAAGATGAATAACCGCATCAAATGAATACTTGTCAAATAATTTTGTGATTACTTCGGCATTACAGATG
Source organism: Reichenbachiella sp. MALMAid0571 (assembly GCF_040151475.1). Classification (NCBI taxonomy): domain Bacteria; kingdom Pseudomonadati; phylum Bacteroidota; class Cytophagia; order Cytophagales; family Reichenbachiellaceae; genus Reichenbachiella; species Reichenbachiella sp. MALMAid0571. Next base: position 46,894 of record NZ_JBDKWG010000097.1, read on the forward strand.
TCTCCCTTTGCAAAAGTATAATTATCCGTATTTTCTATATCTGAAATGTTTTCAAGATTCCCCGCATATGTCAGCTTATCCAGATTAACAATCTGATATTTGGGATAATTATTCACAAAAAGCCTTACTACATGAGATCCAATGAACCCTGCCCCTCCGGTTATAAGTATTGTTTTTTTTTCAGACATTTTGCGGTGCTCTTCCTATACTATAGTAAGTAAAACCTAATTCCGCCATAGTTTCGGTACTGTATAAATTTCGACCGTCAAATATAAGATTATTCTTAAGCAAAGTTTTTAACAGATCGAAATCAGGAGTTCTGAATACCGGCCACTCGGTCATGATCATCAGGGCATCAGCACCTTTAGTTGCTTCGTATTCGTTTTTAGAAAACTCAATTTGATCACCCAATAACTCTTTTACATTTTCCATAGCCTCCGGATCGTAAGTTTTTACTTTTGCTCCGGCATCAAGAAGTGCTTTGATATTTAACAATGCAGGTGCTTCCCTGACATCATCGGTATAAGGTTTAAAGGCCAAGCCCCATATTGCAAATGTTTTACCAGTCAAATCACCTCCAAAACGTTGCTTTACTCTATCAATCAGTTTTAGTTTCTGAGTCTCATTAATATTCATTACCGCTTTCAGAATGCCAAAATCATAATTGACTTCAGCCGAAGACCTGGCCAACGCCTGTACATCCTTTGGAAAACAACTACCTCCATAACCAATGCCAGCAAATAAGAACCTTTTGCCAATACGAGAGTCAGTACCTATCCCCTTCCTCACCATATCCACATCCGCTCCAACCAATTCACACATGTTGGCTATTTCATTCATAAATGTAATCTTGGTCGCAAGGAATGAATTGGCAGCATATTTTGTCAATTCTGCAGATTTTTCATCCATAAATATGATTGGATTCCCTTGACGGACTAGAGGAGCATATAAAGCACTCATTACTTTATTTGCTCTCTCGGAAGAACTTCCAATGACAACCCTGTCAGGCTTCATGAAATCATCAACAGCTACCCCTTCTCTTAAAAACTCAGGATTAGAAACCACATCAAATTCAACCTTTGCATTTTCAGCTACTTTTGCTCTCACCTTATCTGCTGTGCCCACCGGAACGGTACTTTTATCAATTAGCACAGTATATTGATCTAACAAGTATCCCAAATCATCTGCTACTTTCAATACAAAACTAAGATCTGCAGATCCATCTCCATCAGGAGGGGTTGGCAATGCTAAAAATATAGCCTTCGCACCCTTTATTCCTTCAGCAAGGTTGGTTGTGAATTCCAATCTTTCTTGCTGTATGTTTCGTTCAAAAAGAACCTCTAAGCCAGGTTCATAAATTGGCATTATTTTATTCTTAAGCTTTTCAACTTTTTTCTCATCGATATCAATACAAGTCACATGATTTCCTGTTTCAGCAAAACAAGTACCCGTGACCAGCCCTACATATCCTGTTCCTACAACTGCTATTTTCATTTTAAAATAATTAAGTCATTTCGATTTTTTTTAACCGCCGCAAAAATAAGAGAAAATTAAAATTATAACATATAAAACCTTATGTAACTCGTTTCTAGTCATAAACTCCCTCATGGAAAGCTTATAAACATTATTTTATTCGCAAAAATAAAATATTAACCATTTGGCGAAATGTATTTATATATTTGCTACTACATACTGAATATGAACAAGTTAACATGAAAAACAATAGCGGAAATACGCAAGATGTTATCAAAGAAAACCAAAAAATGATTATTGATATGATCAGGAGTTTTGGCGAAAAGGAAATAAAGCCCAACATTATGCAGTGGGATGAGAATCAAATTTTTCCTATTGAATTATTCAAGAAATTAGGAGCATTAGGGCTAATGGGAGTACTCGTACCTCAGGAATATGGTGGTAGTGGTTTTGGGTATGAAGAGTATGTCACTGTTATATCAGAAATATCCAAAATAGATGGATCCATCGGATTATCAGTTGCTGCTCATAATTCGCTATGTACCGGACACATTTTACAATTCGGAAATGAAGAGCAAAAAAAGAGATGGCTTCCAAAATTAGCCACAGCAAAATGGATAGGTGCGTGGGGCCTTACCGAACCCAATACCGGATCTGATGCTGGCAACATGAAAACTATAGCAATAAAAGACGGAAATTATTGGATACTCAACGGAACAAAGAATTTCATTACTCATGGAAAAACCGGAGATGTAGCTGTAGTAATCGCTCGAACGGGAAAGTCAGATGACTCCCATGCAATGACAGCTTTTGTGATCGAGAGGGGAACTCCCGGTTTTGGTGCAGGAAAAAAGGAAAACAAACTAGGCATGCGAGCTTCCGAAACAGCAGAAATGCTATTCGATAATTGCAGAGTGCACGAAAGCAATGTTCTGGGCAAAGTCGGAGAAGGTTTTATTCAATCGCTTAAAGTATTGGATGGGGGTAGAATTTCTATTGCTGCTCTGGGACTTGGAATCTCAAAAGGTGCTCTGGAAGCTGCCATTTCATATTCAAAAGAAAGGCATCAGTTCAACAAGCCAATTTCCAGCTTCCAAGGCGTCTCCTTTAAGCTTTCAGAAATGGCAACAAACATAGAAGCTGCTGAGCTTCTTACCTACAGAGCTGCTCAACTCAAAAATGAAGGAAAAGAGGTAAACAAAGAATCTGCAATGGCCAAACTATTTACATCAGAAACCGCCGTAAGTGTGGCTAATGATGCCGTACAAATTTTTGGGGGATATGGTTATGTCAAAGACTTCCCTGTAGAAAAATATTACAGAGACGCTAAACTTTGTACCATCGGTGAAGGAACTTCAAACATTCAAAAAATGGTCATTTCCCGGTCAATATTAAAATGAGAGCTACTATTTCTATAAATGCCCAAGCAAATAACTAATATTGTTTGGCATTTTATTTTAATACTTCTACATTTGCAGCCCAATTAATAATAATGAAATATGTTGATCATTAACGTAAAAGAAAACGAATCGGTAGATAGAGCACTTAAAAGATTCAAAAAGAAGTTTGAAAAGACTGGCGTTTTGAAAGAATTGAGAGCAAGAACTCATTTCGAAAAACCATCTATTACCCGAAGAAAAGAAGTTATAAAAGCAGCATACAAACAAAAAATGTATGCGAGTGATAATTACTAAATTATAGTAATTATTAAATTGAATTTATTAAGTTAGTATTACCTTTCGAGAAAGGGTAATACTACATGATAAATACCTATTTAAAATACCTCCTTCACGAGAAAAAGTACAGCGAGCACACCATTCTATCATACAAGAATGACCTGCTTCAGGCAGAAACTTTTGTTACCCGGATTGATCCAAATCTGGAGATGTGTGATCTTAACCACAAAATTCTTCGATCTTGGATCGTATCCTTAATAGAAGATAAAATAAACCCTCGCTCAGTCAATAGAAAGATAGCAACCCTTAGGTCATTCTATAAGTTCCTGCATTCCCGGGAAATAATTAATGACAATCCGGCTACTAAGCTAAAACCACTCAAAACAGACAAGCCTCTGCCAGAGTTTGTGCAGAAAAAAGAAATGGATACACTGCTGGACAAAGTAGATTTTGTCAAAGACTTTTTTGGTCTAAGAGACAAGCTTATTCTGGAGCTTTTTTATGGCACTGGCATCCGCCTGTCCGAGCTCATAAACATATCAGACCGGTCCATCAGCCTCTATGACAGCACTGTGAAAGTTTTAGGAAAAAGAAATAAGGAAAGGGTAATCCCTTTAACCAAAGAAATCGTTAATATTATCAATATATATATTGCCAAAAGAAATGAGCTATTTGGCGAATCAAGAGATGATGTTTTATTGTTAACCGACGCTGGAAAGAAGTGTTATCCAATGATGGTGTACAGAACTGTGAAGAAATATTTGGAACATATAACTAAATCTTCTAAGAAAAGTCCTCACGTCCTAAGGCATACATTTGCCACACACTTACTGGATAAGGGAGCAGACCTAAATGCTGTTAAAGACTTGCTGGGTCACTCTAGTCTTGCTGCCACTCAGGTTTACACTCACAATTCTCTTGAGAAACTAAAATCAGTATTTGATCAGGCTCACCCTAAGGCATAATTTTTTCAACATATAAACTTTAAACATTATGAAGTTACAAATGCATTCCATTCATTTCGACGCTGACAACAAGCTTGTTGATTTTATCCAAAAAAAAGCGGATAAATTGGAAACTTTTTTCGACAGAATAATTGACGGAGAGGTGTTCTTGCGAATAGAAAAAAACGAGTCAAATGAAAACAAAGTTATTGAGATTAAACTCAATATTCCCGGGAATCAATTGTTTGCAAAGCAGCAATCAAATTCATTTGAAGCTGCTGCAGATGAAGCCGTAGAATCACTAAGGCGTCAACTGAAAAAACATAAAGAAAAATTAGTAGCTTTCTAAGCATAAAGAGACAGAGCACAAAAAAACACAACTCAAATGAGTTGTGTTTTTTTGTGCTCTGAATATTATTAAATATTAAGCTTCTGTTTCAGTTACCACGGAAACAAAAGATCTGTTTTGCCTTCCTTTTTTGAACTCAACTTTACCATCAGTTAAAGCAAATAAGGTGTGGTCTTTACCCATCCCTACGTTAGTACCAGGGTGATGAACCGTTCCTCTTTGTCTTACAATGATGTTGCCGGCTATAATGTCCTGCCCACCAAAGATTTTTACACCTAGTCTTTTACTATGTGACTCTCTTCCGTTTTTAGAGCTACCTGCTCCTTTCTTATGTGCCATGAGATTATATCTTTATGAAATGGTTTCAATTAAAACTTTAGTCAATTGCTGTCTGTGGCCATTCTTGACTTTATATCCTTTTCTTCTTTTCTTTTTGAAAACAACGACTTTGTCGTCTTTCACGTGACCAAGAATTTTACCTGTCACCTTAGAACCCTTTACTGTAGGAGTTCCAACTTTCACTTTTCCGTCATTGTCTATCAACAATACGTCATTAAATTCTACGGAAGCGCCTTCTTCGCCTTCTAATACCGGAGCATAAACGAATTGGTCTTGTGTTACTTTGAACTGCTTTCCTGCTATATCAACTATTGCGTACATAAAAATTACCTTAATACTTGGTTTTTTTAAAAATGGAGTGCAAAAATACAGAATTGAATCACAATAGCAAACCATCCTTACTACATTTTCACTCAAAAAAATAATTTAATTTATTTTCACTTTTTTTTACCCCCAATTTCTGCCAGTATAAAATGAAGTTTTGATTTAATTTCATCCAACAATACTTTAACTATCAAACAATTAAGTGAAATTTTATGACAACCTTAAATCCCATTCACAAAGGGTATTGACCTTTGATTTTTAATGTGCTTTTCATCATATTTGTATTGTCTGAACAAAAGAATCATACGCCGGGTTCTTCAGATATTCCAAAGAAAAATATACACCAGCTAAAAAAATAGAACAATCAGTCAGATACTGCGGATTTCTGTAGTTTCTGAATTTTTTGTTTACAGTGACTTATTGTCCTAGAATTAAAACCAAGGGAAACAAAAGAATGAAAAGCGACGCAATGCAAGAAGAACCAATACTTAAAGAAAATAAAGATCGTTTTGTACTTTTCCCAATTCAAAAAAATGACATCTGGCAATTTTATAAAAAAGCAGAAGCCAGCATTTGGACTGCTGAAGAAATAGACCTGAGTCAGGATTTAAAAGATTGGAACAATCTCAATGATGGTGAAAGACATTTTATATCACATGTACTGGCCTTTTTTGCAGCAAGCGATGGTATTGTAAATGAAAACTTGGCGGAAAACTTTTTATCAGAAGTACAATATACGGAAGCCAAGTTCTTTTACGGTTTCCAGATTGCGATAGAAAACATACATTCTGAAACTTACTCACTCCTAATAGACACTTACGTAAAAGACCCGGCTGAGAAGAGTAAGCTTTTTAATGCAATTGAAACTATACCATGTGTAAAGAGAAAAGCTGATTGGGCTTTGAGATGGATAGACAATGGTTCTTTTGCTGAAAGACTGATTGCATTTGCTGCTGTAGAAGGCATATTCTTCTCAGGAAGTTTCTGTTCTATCTTTTGGCTGAAAAAAAGAGGACTAATGCCAGGACTTACTTTTTCCAATGAGTTGATTTCTCGTGATGAAGGACTGCACTGTGATTTTGCATGTCTTATATATAATGAGCATTTGGTAAATCAACTGCCAAAAGAAACCGTAACCAAGATAATAAAAGATGCTGTAGAAATTGAAAAGGAATTTGTAACCGATGCTATTCCAGTAAAGCTCATTGGAATGAATGCTGAACTTATGTGTCAGTATATTGAATTTGTTGCAGATCGATTGTTGTCCGAGTTAGAATGCGATAAAATATATAATACCACCAATCCGTTTGATTTTATGGATATGATTTCTCTTCAAGGGAAAACTAACTTTTTTGAAAAACGAGTTGCAGAATACCAAAAAGCGGGAGTAATGAAAGACGGTGACGATGATTCACCGAAATTTAGTTTAAGCGAAGATTTTTAAATACCTGTCTGTAGCAATACAGATTCTAATGATAAATAAATAACCTGTGCACCTATGTTAGTATTAAAGAGAGACGGAAGAAGAGAATCCGTCAAATTTGACAAGATCACCGCCCGAATAGATAAAATGTGCTACGGGCTCAATACAAAATATATTGAACCTATTGATATTGCCAAAAAGGTAATTACCGGGATTTACGATGGAGTAACCACCGTAGAGTTGGACAACCTTGCTGCTGAAACTGCTGCATCCATGACCACTGCACATCCGGACTTTGCAAAACTGGCAGCAAGAATCGCCACATCAAACCTACACAAGGTGACTAGTAAGTCTTTTTCAAATACAATGAAAAGGCTCTACACCTATATAGATCCTAAAACAGGTGAGAATGCTTCTTTAATCTCTACGGAGATTTATGGCATTATAAAAAAGAATGCGGCATTATTAGACAGCACTATTATTTATGACAGAGATTTCAATTATGATTATTTCGGCTTTAAAACGCTGGAAAGATCGTACCTGATGAAACTTGATGGCAAAATAGTAGAACGCCCTCAGCACATGCTTATGAGAGTGGCTATTGGCATTCACAAGGAAGACATCAATGCTGCTATAGAAACATACAATTTACTATCTGAGAAGTGGTTTACGCACGCAACCCCTACTCTTTTCAATGCAGGTACTCCTAAACCTCAGCTTTCTTCTTGTTTTCTCTTGACAATGAAGGACGACAGTATTGATGGCATATATGACACACTCAAACAAACAGCAAAAATTTCTCAGTCTGCAGGTGGGATTGGGTTAAGCATCCATAATATACGCGCCACAGGATCATACATCAAAGGCACAAATGGTGTGAGTAACGGAATCGTACCAATGCTTAGAAACTTCGACATGACTGCCAGGTATGTAGATCAGGGAGGAGGGAAAAGGAAAGGCTCTTTTGCTATTTACCTTGAGCCATGGCATGCAGATATTTTTGATTTTCTTGATTTAAAGAAAAATCATGGTAAGGAAGAACTGAGAGCAAGAGACTTGTTTTATGCTCTTTGGACTCCAGACCTTTTTATGAAAAGGGTAAAAGAAAATGGAGACTGGACACTTATGTGTCCACACGAATGCCCTGGGTTGTCAGAAGTTTATGGCGAGGAATTTGAAAAATTGTATGAAAAATACGAAACAGAAGGAAGAGGCAGAAGAACTATAAAAGCACAAGACCTTTGGTTTGAGGTATTGGAATCTCAAATTGAAACAGGTACACCTTATATGTTGTACAAAGATGCCGCCAACAAGAAATCTAACCAGAAAAATCTGGGTACTATCAAGTCTAGTAACTTGTGTACTGAAATCATGGAATATACTTCTCCTGATGAGGTAGCTGTTTGTAACCTGGCTTCTGTGGCACTTCCAAAATTTGTAAATGAAGAAACCGGAGAATTCGATCACCAAAAACTTTATGACATTACTTATGTGATGACTAAAAACCTTAACAAGGTAATCGATGTGAATTACTACCCTGTACCTGAGGCTAGAAATTCTAACATGAAACACAGGCCAATAGGTATTGGTATTCAGGGATTAGCGGATACATTCATCATGTTGAGAATGCCGTTTGACTCTCCAGCTGCCCGTAAGCTTAATAAAGAAATATTTGAGACACTTTATTTTGCAGCAATGACAGCTTCAAAAGATTGTGCCATTGCGGAAGGCCCTTATGAAACATTTAAAGGATCCCCTGTGTCAAAAGGAATCTTCCAGTTTGACATGTGGAATGTGACTCCTTCAGACCGTTGGGACTGGACATCATTGAAGCAGGAAGTGAAAAAGCATGGCGTAAGAAACTCATTGTTACTTGCTCCTATGCCAACAGCCTCTACTTCTCAGATTCTTGGAAACAACGAATGCTTTGAGCCTTATACTTCAAACATTTATACCAGAAGGGTATTGTCAGGTGAGTTCATTGTTGTGAACAAACATTTGATGAAAGACCTTATTGCTTTGAACCTTTGGGATGAAAGCATGAAAAACAGAATCATGCAGGCAAACGGTTCTGTTCAAAACATTCCTGAAATTCCTAAAGATATTAAAGAGCTTTACAAAACAGTATGGGAAATTTCTCAGAAGGCTATTATAGACATGTCTGCTGACCGTGGCGCATATATTTGCCAGAGCCAAAGCCTGAACATACACTTGCAAGAGCCTAACTTCGGCAAGATGACTTCTATGCACTTCTATGCCTGGGAAAAAGGATTGAAGACTGGAATGTACTATTTGAGAACAAAAGCGGCAGCCGATGCAATCAAATTTACATTAGGCAAGCAAGAAGCAAGAGACAAGCCAAAAACTGCCATTGAGCTTCAGGAAGAAGAATTAAGAAAAGCTGCTGACATGACTTGCTCACTGGACAACCCGGAAGGATGCGAGGCTTGTGGAAGCTAAAAATTTATACTTTGATATAATTGAAAAAACCCGCCATAAGCGGGTTTTTTTATTGTTTAATGAAATTCTTGTTGATATAAAGTCCTTCGGTAATCAATTGAATAATGTACATCCCATTACTTAAACTAGGAATTTTACTTTTCAAATGTGTATTTATATGAGTCAACTTTCCATTACTTTGGCTTAATTTATTACCAGCCAAATCTGAAATAATCAATTCAATGTTTTTAAACTCATAACCCTCAATACTTATTTGTAAATAGGTAGATGTAGGATTAGGAAATAGCTTAAACTTATTTTGATTCACATCATTCATTCCTGAAACGACAGGTTCTTCAGTATCGTTTTCTATATTAATTTCGAAAATATTTTCAAAACTTTCGTTTTCCTTGTCAAGGGTTCTGACTCGTATAGAATATAGATTTTGTTGTTCATAATCAAAAACAACTTCACCCACCAGCTCATCTTTTGTGATGGAAAAACTAGAATTATCATCATCGCCTATTCCGGCTACAAGGTAATATTTATGACTATCATTGGCATCCAAGTCAACAGATGAAAATACCCCAATAGTACTTCCGACCGATAGATTTTCCACTATTACATCATTACTAAGTAAAATATCAGAAGGAGCACTATTTGTTGGTTCATCTACATCAGTTATGGATATGACAAATACTTCCTCTATGCTTCCACCATTTCCATCATCGCTTCTGATACGGATGCTGTAGTTGCTCTGAGTTTCATAATCGAATGACTCTTTACTTAATAGCTGCGCTTCTGAAATGCTAAAACTTGCATTGTCTGAATCACCTGATCCAGCCACCATATAGTAAATATGTATATCATTTTCATCTGGATCATCAGTAGCAAAACTACCGATTGCAGTGCCAACTGGTTCAGTCTCTAAAATGGTATTATTGCTTAAAGTGACGTTCGTTGGATTCTCATTTGGATCATCATCAATATCATTTATGTAGATAGTAAATATTTTCTCTATCGTACCTCCATTGCCATCATTACTTTGCACCCTGATGCTATACTGTGACTGCTTCTCGAAATCGAATGCCACATTGCTATATAGATTAGCATCCGTTATATAAAAATTAGAATTATCTATAGCTCCAGATCCCGACACTAAACTATAATTATGTACATCATCAACATCAAGATCGACACTTGTAAAACTTCCTACCAGTGTTCCGGATAACTCATTTTCATTGACATCAGAATTGTCAATCTGGATATCCGTCGGAACACTATTATTATCTTCATTTTCATCAATAACATCAATTACGAATACTTTTTCGATTACCCCTCCATTTCCGTCATCAACACTCACTCTAATACTACGACTTTCTTTCGTCTCAAAGTCAAAAATATGGTTGCTTAATAGTTCATCCCCAATGATAGAAAATTTGGAATTATCGTTATCACCCAAACCAGATACTAAATTGTATGTATGATCGTCTTCGTCAGGATCAATCGTAGAAAAAATCCCAACTATAGAACCAACTGGCTCATTCTCCAATATCTCCAAAGCCGTAAGATTAAAATCTGTTGGTATATTGTTTTCATTTGGATCATCCTCAATGTTGATAGTGAAGTTTTTTGTGTAGGCACCACCACGATTGTCATCGGTTACAATAGTTATTTTGTAGCTTGATTTTTGCTCAAAATCAAATTTTGTTATTGCCTTAAGTTGATTTTCGTCAATCTTGAAAAATTCATTATCTAATATTCCATTCAAAAGAGAATAATAATGATTATCGGAAAGATCATTATCAGAAGTGGAGATTGCTCCTATGGCCACTCCAATTTCATTATTCTCCATGATCTGTGTATTAGACAGCTGAATGTTGGAGGGTACATTATTTTCCAGCCCATCGGTGACTGTAATAATAAATTCTTTCTCAAAACCTCCTCCTCTTCCGTCAGTAGTTATTACTCGTATCTTATGTGTAGTACGGAGATCGAAATCCAAAAAATCGTTCGTTATAAGATTTGCATCAACGATTTTGAACAATTCATTGTCTTCATCACCAGACCCTGTAACCAACTCATACGAGTGAATATCATCGACATCAATATCAATCGTAGAAAACTTTCCAACAAACGTTCCTAATTCTAATTCCTCCACAACTTGATTATTATCTAAAAGAATCTCTGTGGGGGAGTTATTTGAAGGATCAGTTGGTAGAACTTTGACAGCATCAGAAAAAGAAGATTCTTCAAAATTCGCATTTACTGCTGTTAACATATACCAGTACACTTTGGAAGGATCGGTTTCCATATCTTTAAAATTCTTTTTGAGAATCAATTGATCGTTTACCTGTAGTGTGTCTTGCCCATTTGACATTGGGTCAAATTCATTTTTGGTAGTGTCAATCCTATAAATATTGTAACCCAACAAGTCTTCAAATTGATCTAATTCCCAGTTGAGTTGAACATCATCTTCAATCCTGCTAGCAGTTAGATCAGTTGAAAGCGCTGAAGTTGTCTGAATGAGGAATTGAAACCTTTGATTGTTTTCTTGGGGAATCTCAAAGCCTTCCAAATCTCTTGAACCAGCAACTCTGATGCTATTTAGACCATCACTGTTTCGGATATCAATGTCTGCATAAGCGGTCCAAATTGTACCATCACTATTCCAGCTTGCATTTTGATTCACCTGATAATCGGTAAAAGGAGCTTTTACCCCAAAACTAAGAATGGGCTGAAAACTCTTATCCATTGGACGGTTAAAATACACATCAAACTTGACCCTTTCATTTCCTATTGGATCTAAAGTTTCTTCTTGAGGATCCACATCATTTAATTCCACTTTCCAAACAACCCCGTGAGCTTCATAAGAAGGTTTATCTAAAAACGGAACAAAGTCAACCAGTGCCAACTCGGCATCATCCCAAAAGTCATAAATATAGCTATTGCTGATAGTAGTAGAGTCATTTATACCATAATAGTTAGCATTTAACTTTTTAAAATTTAGTCCACCACTCGCTCGATAAACTGGGATTTCCATTGCATCTATGGATCTCCTATTCTTACCAGTAAGAAAATTGTTTTCCACCAAACTGTATTGGTCATTTTGGGGAAATCTGGATCCCAAAAAGATGATTTCACTCGCATTTATTATACGTGAAAAATTGTTTGCTTGAATTACGTCACTCTTGAGCAAGAGTGCGGATATCAGAGCCGCCCCACCACACGATATGTTGTCAAAGTTATTAGTGGTTAGTAGTAAGTTCTCATCTGAAATAAGGGAATCGGATATTTCAATATTTTTGAAAATACAGTTTCTAATAATAGTTTGAGAGTAAGACCCCTGAAAAAGTCCTCTAGTTAGGATATTCTTGAAAATACAGTTTTCGACAATTTGATAATCCCCTGATACTATTGAGTAATAAAAATAATCTTGAGAATTGTTGGTTGATTCAATATTTACATAATTCAATCTAATATTTCCAGTTAAGTATCTAATAGGCTCACCTTGTGTACTATTAAGGTAAAGATTTATTAAATTATTTTTGTCCCCCCTAGCATCAATAGTGCCCTGATTAACGATCTTATTCTCTAAAATCAAATTAGTACCTGCTTCAATGGTTAGTGTTGCTCCTTCTGCTATTTTAAAGCTATTCCTTACCACCCAGAGTTTATCTGATGTAATGGTTAGATCTTCTGTTACAATTCCTTGCAGGAATTCTGCATTCGATACTTTTATTGATATCTCTCCGCTGATTATATCTGAGTTAGTGGAGTTGGTAATGTCATATTTAAACCAGACTTCCTGTTCATGTTTAAGCTCGGAAGAAAATTCCACAACCAGAGGGTCTAGATCGCCGTTGTTGGTAGCGAAAATTCCTACGTTTCCTATAGTACTGGTGCCTTTTATTATTTGAGCGGAGGTAGGGTCTTCAGAATCTGCGAGTGCCAGTGTTACGGTTACACCATCTATTGATCCTCCCGCATTTTTCACCGAAAAGGATATTTCAATCTGTTCTCCCGTATCTACCTCAAAATCCATGTCTGCTCCCGAATCTGGAATGGTATCAGCCAGAGTTATCCCAGTAAATATCAGGTCAGGATCCAATCCACTTTGAGTAAGGGAATTTAAAATGTTCAAAATACCATTGTCAGAAGAACCAATGAGCTGAGAGAAGATTTCGTTATTGGTGATTCCAGGGTTGGCATCTTTAATTAAAGCTACCGCACCAGAAACAATAGGTGCAGACATTGATGTACCATTCAAGGTTCGGTAGTCACTTCCTGGGATCGTACTTAATATTCCAACACCGGGTGCTTTCAATTCATAATTATATCCAAATTGATTTGTAAACCTAACAGGACCACTAGGATCGTAATTGGAAAATTTTGCTCTATTATCAAATTGATCTATAGCTTCTACCCCTATTACAAATGGATAGGCTGCCGGAAATATAGCTGTACTGGGCTGGAACGGCTCTGCTTCTTGTATCATAGGTAGTCCATTATTCCCTGCAGATGCCACAAGGGTAGCACTTAGGGTGGCATCTTCCAAAGCATCCTTTAGTGCCAAAGATTCCGTACTACCTCCAAAACTCATATTGATGACTGTCGCTCCATTATTTACTGCGTATTCTATTCCTTGTATGATGTCACTGGTAGAAGCCAGACCAGATTTGTTGATCACTTTCACAGGTAATATTTTAGCCTTTGGCGCTATACCAGCTATCCCTAAATTATTATTAAACTCAGCAGCTGCAATGCCGGCAACATGAGTACCGTGCATATTGTCATCACGAGGATCACTGTCTTCATTTACAAAATCATAGCCAGAGAGTAAATTATTTACCAGATCAGGATGATTTGGATCAACACCAGTATCCAATATCGCTATAATTTGACCTTCTCCCTGAGCTATATCCCAAGCCTCAAATGCCCCTACTGTTTTCAAGTGCCATTGCTCATCTACTTTGGTATCATCTGGGGTTATGTGAGCTTTGAAGTAGTAATCCGGCTCGGAATAAAGGACATTACTGTCTGCTTTAAATTCTTCTATAGCCTTCTGTAAATCTGCCTCCCCTTCGAGGGTAAACTTCAACAGTTTTGGTTCGCTTTCCTGAGAGAGTGTTCTAATTCTGCCTGTTTGGGAAGAATTATTAAAACCGAGTGGTTCAATTCCGGAAACCTTATGCTTTCTTACCAGCTCATCAATACTCGTTTCATTTTTAATGGCTAATGTTTTAAAACCGTTGTTATCATTTGTTGATAAAGAAGAAGTGTTAAACTGTTTTTTGAATTTCACCAATAATTTTCCCGGTACGTATTCTGCTTCTTGTGCTATAATATTTGAACAAAATAAGAAAAGAAATAAAATTGTTGATGAGGCTAACTTGTTCATGCTGTAATTGCTACAAGATGGAAGTGGGAAAGTTGTTTTTAATAATTAATAATTAATATTGGAAGTTAATAAATGGAAATATATAATAAAAGTGTGTTAGATTAATATTACGTTACAGATACTTTCAGCTCTAAGAGGAAACTACACAAATCGACAAAAAAACATGAGTAGATATTATTACCTAACCATTTTCCTTTTTCTCTCATTTAACCTGTTTTCACAAGAGAATATCAAGTGGGACGATGTGAAGTCTAAGGATTGGCCATCGGAATGCGAAGTGGTGAAGATTCCTTCTAGTGTGGACAAGGAAAAACAACATGCCTACTTCTACAAAAGTAAAAGTGACAAGACCAGGCCCCTTATTGTCAGTTTGCATACGTGGAGCGGTGGTTATGATCAGAAGGATACCCTTTCGTGGCAATGCATTAATAAGGACTATAATTACATACACCCAGATTTCAGAGGGTCAAACAATACGTTTGAAGCATGTGGAAGTGCTTTGGTTTTAAGCGATATCGATGATGCCATAGACTATGCCATAAAAAATGGCAATGTTGACCTCAACGAAATTCACATCACCGGCGTGAGTGGAGGGGGATATACTACGCTGCTCGCTTATATGCAGACAAAACATCAAATCAAGACTTTTACTGCGTGGGCTTCTATTTCAAACTTGATCGATTGGTACTATGAATCGGAGGGTCGAAAAAACAAATACTCCAGAGATATTGCCCTTGCTACTACCGGACAAAAATTTGATAAAAAGAACTACCATATCGATATAGAAGAAGCGAAAAGGAGGTCACCCTTTTTTATGGAAACTCCAGTTGAAAAGCGAATGAAAAGCAAACTGTATATTTATGCTGGAGTACACGATGGATATACTGGCTCTGTTCCGATCACGCATTCAATTAATTTTTATAATAAAACAGTCAAGGACATTGACAATGCTGAGTCCAAAGCACTAATTTCAAATGAAGATATTATTGACTTACTGACCTATAGAGGATTTGCTACTGTCAACGGTTCGATAGGTGGGAGAGCTATTTATTACGAAAAAAACTATCAGGACAAACTACAAATCACCCTTTTTGAAGGTGGACATGAAAGGCTGGATGATTTGGCATTAAGCCTTATTGAAAAAGACATGTACAAGTAGAAGGGTATATTTTAATTTCAATCATAATGTCATTTATTGACATAAATATCCAATTGATCACCCTTTACACTTTCACTACTAATCAATTTTCCGAAAGTCTTAGGAGCAGCTATGCCATTGCCAAAAGTGTTTTTGGCAGTAAAAACTCTGGCTTCATCCCAAAGTCCTTCAGAAATAAAAGAATTTATCAGGCTACTACCTCCTTCCACAATCAAGGATTGTATTTTTCTTTCGTCGAGATCAAACAAGATATCCCGGATCACGTGCCCCTTACTTATTTTTTTGAAAATAAGGTTTTCAGCTATCTCGTCTTTCTTCAGATTGTAGCATACGGTTGGAATTGTCCTATCGAATAAATTAAGACTGTTGTCCAAACTTAAATTTTTATTAATAACCAATCGGAGTGGGTTGTTGCCCTCCCAGCCCCTTACGTTAAGCGAAGGATTGTCATATTTGGCGGTATTAGTTCCTACAAGGATGGCATCTTCTTCTGCCCGCCACTTGTGTACTAGTTTTCTGGAGTATTCATTACTGATCCACTTCGAATCAAAGTTTTCTCTGGCAATAAACCCATCAGCAGTTTGTGCCCATTTTAAAATGATGTAAGGTCTCTTTTTTTCTATAGCCGAAAAGAAGCGTTTGTTTATTTCCCTACCAACTTCTTCCAACACTCCAATCTTTACCTCTATTCCAGCATGTTCGAGTTTTTTTATGCCGCCTCCATTTACCAGTGGAAAAGGATCGGTATTAGCAATCACTACTTTTTTCAGTTGATGACTAATGAGCAAATCGGCACAAGGTGGGGTTTTGCCATAATGTACACATGGCTCTAACGTTACATAAGCAGTTGCTTCACTCAATAAAGATTGGCCTTTCACACTGTTGACTGCATTTACTTCTGCATGAGGTTCTCCGTATTTTTGATGCCATCCTTCACCAATGATACGGTCATTATGTACAATTACACAACCCACCATTGGGTTGGGGCTTACGTTTCCCAGACCTTGTTTGGCAAGCTCAAAGGCCCGTGTCATATATTTGCTATCGTACTCACTCATGTGCAAACCAAAGTTATGTTTCTTTCCCTATTTTTGCCCGATGCACAGTATTTTTTCCAAAGACCTTCACCTAAAAATAGCAGATCTGCTTTCTCCGGTTTATTCCAAAGACGAGCGTGAAACTTTGGCATTTCATCTTTTAGAAAACATATTCGGATCGTCTCGAACAGATTTGTTGCTTAATTCTGCAATCAATATTTCTGAAGAAAAAAACGACTCTTTGAACCTGATAATAGACCGCTTGCTCCGTAACGAACCGATTCAACATATTTTTGGAGAAGCAGATTTCTATGGAAGAAAATTTAAAGTAAACGAACATGTACTTGTTCCTCGTCAGGAAACGGAAGAGTTGATTCAATTAATTGTGAAAAAAAATACCTTAACTACACCTAAAATTCTGGATATTGGAACAGGATCGGGATGTATAGCCTGTAGTTTGGCACTTGAAATTAGAAATTCAGAAGTTCATGCCTTGGATATAAGCGATCTCGCATTAGATACTGCCAGTCAAAATTCCAATGCACTGGAAGCCAATGTGACATTCCTTAAATGCAATATTTTGAATGAAGAGATACCCGAAAGTGCATTTGACATCATTGTGAGCAATCCTCCCTATGTGCTCGATAGTGAGAAAAAACAAATGCATCAAAACGTAACAGATTTTGATCCCCATCTGGCATTGTTTGTTTCCGATGAAGATCCGTTGATTTTTTACAGGGTTGTTGCAGAGAAATCAAAAAAGGCACTCAATACAAACGGTAAACTTTATTTTGAAATCAATGAGAAATTTGGATCGGAAGTAAAAACCATGCTACATGATTTCGGATACTCCGATGTGTATATCTATAAAGATTTGAATGGAAAAGACAGGTTTGTAAGTGGGATTTGTAGTTAACTACATTTGGCTTTAAACTCGTCAATATAATCAAGGCAACCATTCAATGATGCCGCCATTTCCGGATTTTTTTCCAGCTTCCTTTTCGCCCAATACAGTCTGACTGTTTTATGATAATAGTTTACAATCAACAATGAAAAGGGAAGACTACACCAATAAATCACATACAAATAAATGGAAGGATTATAAGTATTGAAATAGGCGGCTTCTAAAAACCAAAAAAGGGGAAATAAAAACAATCCAACAGAAAATTTGATAGAAGCCGTAAATACCTTGTCTTCGACTTTTAAAGCAATTAAGGACTCTATCAGAATCATTGGAATCAAATTATGTATTAGTCCAAATAAATAGACTGGAAGTAAAAGCAACAAACGGAGAAAAGTATAGGATGTATTAAGGTCTTTTATCGATTCCCAGTTTTTTACTCCAAGATTTTTCAGTATTTCGTCGAACTCCTCAATGGCCAAATCCAGCCCATCGTTGTTCTTAGCTATATAGCATTTTAATAAATTATTGGTACGGGTATTTATTGGCTTGGGATCAGACAAGTCATACCCACCTTCTGTTTTGAAAACTAATGTATCCAATTGATCATAATAAGCTTCCTGAAGACCAATGGTGCAGTTAATCAATCCTTCATTTATTTCATTTCTCAATGTGTCTAAACTCCGAGCATCATAAGTAGCCTTTTCCACCTTAATGGCCTCACCAAAAACAACATGAACAGAAGATCGAAAAAGTTTATGATCTGTATAGTTTAGTCCTACTGGTACTACATACAATTCCTTTGGAGCATTTTCGGAATTTACAGCCCCCAAGGCTATTCTTGAAATCCCCTTGGTCAGTTCCCTGGATATTCTTCTGATGTCATGTTTTCCTTCCGGAAACATAATCAATGCCCTTCCTTTGGCAAGTGCATTGTAACACGATTGAAAGATTTCCTGATTCCCCTTAATACTGCCAAACCCATCCCTAATCCTGTAAACCGGAAGCATATTGAACCAACTGAAAAGGGTCTTGACTAAAGCATTTTTGAACACATCTGCCCTCACCAGATAGTGTGAAAACCTAGTAAGCCTTGTTGTAATGATTAAAGCATCCATAAAAGCATTTTCATGATTGGCACCAAAAATCACAGGTGCATTTTTCGGGACATTTTCCAGACCAGCGATTTTTATTCTTTTAAAATAAAAGGCTAACCCAACCTTTACAACCAGCCAAAAGAAATAGTACCATATATACTTGAATACAATCATGATATGCGAAAATAACGGGCTTAACATCAATAGACAAAATCCATCTTGATTTCATATTACTGGTATCCGATTAAAAGCTATGTTATCAGTATTAATATAAGAAAAGTACAATTGGTGGAGGAAACCTCCACCAATATGATGATGTTTGAGTTTCTCACCACTGAAACATCATGGTTAAAAGTACAAATTTATCAGG
>NZ_JBDKWG010000098.1:0-39055 GCF_040151475.1 Reichenbachiella sp. MALMAid0571
AGCTCAATGAAGACATTTATCCCTGATTATTGCATCATTACCTGCTTGATGACCACCAAAGTAGAAAAAATAGTGACTCTAACTCCATCAAGAACACATCAAAGACCTACTTAAATCTACAGGTCAACCAAATCCACAGACCGAAAAACCCATAAGACTATCTGCCAAATACCAACTACGGTTCGTTCAACACTACATTCATGCTTGGCCTATCGGCCGCACGAATGCTTAGTTATTACCTGCCTGTTCTCTATTCTAAATTATTCTTGAGTTCAAATTCTCGATAAAAGTCAAGCGTTCCAAATGTTACATGTTTATTGGATTTTAAGTTATCGTAAAAAGTTTCGTTATCATTTGAAAGCTTTACGATTTCCAATAGGTGTCCAAGGTTCAAAAAGCTACAATTAAAAAAGGGGAAATGGTCAAACGAATTATCTAATTCTTTCAGTTTTAAAAACTGATCCATCCAAGTTTGTTGCTTGACTTTTAAGTCATTAAATTTTTTAATTATTCTCGGTTCTTCAGAATAGGTACCATAAGTATGGGTAAGTAATGCCTTAAAGAATTGATTGATAATAGTTCGATCATGAAAACCACCAAAATCTAGCTGAGTTAGTGATATCCTCTCGATGATTCTGTTTTTCCAGTATACTGTTTTACTTGAATTCGTTTTTTCATCTACCAAAGTCAACTCACCTTTTTCCCTAAAAACCAATTCAGTTCGACCGGCTTGTAATTGTGAAGAAACTATGCTGTCGGATAAGTCAATAAGTATGTCAATATCAATTCCTGATTTAGCCTTTCGGGTTAATACTTTCTTTTTGAATTCAACTAAAATAATCGCCTCTTTTGATTCAATTAGAAGATCACACTCGCCTTCAATTTTACCTTTAGAGTAGTTACCGTGACAAAATGAAATATTGTGTTGTTCCAAATATCCATAAATCAATTTTTCAAGCGAGTAACCAATACTCGAATCAAAGTTTTTTATGCCTGCCTTTCTGAATCCTGTGGCAAATGATTCAAATAATGATGGAGCGCACCATGATTTGTCAACTAGAAAGTATTTTGTGCCTCCTATCTTTATTAAAGCATTGAATTGAAAGTCTACGTTTGTGAAATCAGATGGAAGTAAATATTCAGAATTTGGATATTGTGAATGGGATATTAAATCGAGTATTTTTTGAATTGTTTGTTTATCGGTCTCTTTTAGGATTTTATGAATTGCGGATACATAAATGACTTTGGGGCCGTTAATCTTCTTGACCAAATCAAGTAATACATCTAGAACAGCGAAGCATTCTTGCTTATTTATTCCAACAGCTTGAGTGAAAGAATTTTCATCTATATCATCAAACAGTTTTTTAACTATTTCCAGTGATAACGAAGGGCGAATTTGAATTAAAGAGTATAGAGAATCCCACAAAGCTATTTCTGTGCAAAATTGAATTATAGTATCTCCAGTTTGAAAGAAATTAGCCCATTGATTATAATGTTGAACATTATATATGCCAGAAACGACAGCAATTGACAATTCCTCAATTTCAGTGAGTTGCTTTTTAATATTCTTTCCTGAAGATTCGTAAGGATATTTGACAGATAAATTAAGAAGATACCCGAAAGGTATTTGGGGATTTTGATGAATACTTAAACCATTACCATTTCTTGTTAAATGGTACCTTTCAAAGTATTTTGAATAATGAGATTGAGATAGAAAGTTGAAAATTGTCTTTGCAAGGGTAATCCCTCCAATTTCTTGAATAAGGTTATCTAATTTATTTATTGCCAGTTCAGTTTTATCAATGATCAGGTCATTTCCATTTATTGAAACTTTACAACCCAATTTGATGAGTATTTTTATTTGATTCACTCTGTCAAATTGCTGTGGATAATCGTTCCTAATATTAGCTGGAGAAATATCGTATTTGTTATTGATCACTAACTGATAATCCTTGAGGTTAGTGATAATTCTGCCCCAAGTCTCAGGTTCTTCTAAGGATGGTATTTTCTTAATTCTTGCATCCTTTATTGTGAAAAGGGTTTGTAGAATATTCAAATACTCAAGTACGGGCTCATCAAATAGCAAGTATTTGTAAACCAAAGTCTCGGAGATAATTCCTAATGCGTTGATTCCGATATTACCCTCTTGATTTGAACTATTTCTATTAAAATCGGATTCAATTCTTGCTTTTATTTCATCTTGGATAAGTTTTGGTGAATAGTGACTTGAAATATCAATTCCCAGCTTTTCGGCTAGCAATTTGTGATCATCTTTTACATCATCCAAAGTTGACTCGCATGAATCAGCTATTTCAATAAATCCTTCGGTCATCTCTATCTAAGTATGGCAGGTAACATTTAAGCATAACGCACTGTGTGCGTTATATATGCACTATACTTTTCTCAAATCTAATGAATTTTAATTCAAATTCACTTGTCTTGAAACTACATGGATAGAGACAAATACTTACAATCCCTTCCAACTGGCCGAGGTATCCTGTTTATACTTTAATGCAGAGTTTCTCCCAGAACTACCTGTATGAAAACTGAAAGCAATGATGGAGAGCTTATTTCTCCATCTTCAGTACAGCAAATTTGCCCTTATTCCATCCATGAACCAGCAAATACAATTGCTTTGTTCCATTGGTTTCTACAAAATGAGGCCATACCTGATGAATGTTGGTTAACACCGGAATGTCCAAATCTCCCGGTATAATTGTCGATACGAGTTTTTCACCGGTATGCGCATAGATGGGAGCAGATTTCTGTTCGCCAAGGGCACTCAGTGCATTTAAGAAGAAGTGTTCCGACTTATAAGAAACATTACAAACCAGACTGCCTTCCGGAATATCCTTAAAAGTTTCTACAAACTTACCCTTTTTGGTAAATTTCACTACCTGGCCAGCCGCTCTGTTCGCTACAAGAATGTGGTTGTCGTAGGCATATATTCCATGTGCTGTTTGAAATTGACCGGGAGTATCTCCTTTTCCTCCCCAGGCTAGTTTGCCCCAACTCCAAACACTGTCTTTTTCTTTTATTGTCATCACAAAGTCTCCTTTGGAATAGCCATGAGCTACATAAATAGTCCCTTTTAGGTAAGTAACATCTGTCACTCCAAAATTACTTTCTTTGGAGGCGAAAAATTCATTGGCCTGGGCAAACTCAAACTCGGTACCGGCAGGCTTCAAAATTTCACTTACGATGGTACCATCCAGAGTCAATACAAGTACTCTTTTGCCATTCTGCGCTACGGCAAGATGTTTCACTCCTTTGTGTATAAAGAAAACAATTCCATGGATGTTGTCCTTTAAGCGCTCATCAGTGCCTATTGTTGACCATTTGGTAAGATCAGGACTAATAGCACAAAGGCCGTACCCGGGAATACCTGTATATACAATTCCGGTTTCAGGATCTTCGTTAAAACCTCCGTGCATTTGTGGTTCAAACTCATAGGCATCTTTAGGAAAAGCAGCCGTAAGTTCCTCATCCCATGAAAAAATAAAATCTCCCTGTCCTGTTACCAGTTTTGCCCGCCTGACAATTTGATCTGATTGCATAGGACCATGCTCGTGATGATGTGTCATGCTGCCATGTGCATGCTCATGAGCATGATGCGTATGATCCTCGTTAGTGTTTTGTGCCATCAGGCCATACGAAAATCCAAGAAAAAGTGCAATTAGCAATACCGTAAGTGTAGTTTTTTTTGCCATAGTTAAGTCTTTTAATAGTTTTTTGGAGTCATTTTTTGACCTACAGAAGGTAATTTAAACTTCATAACGCATTTGTCCCAAATTTGAGACATTATATTATGAAATTGACTTATACGAACATCAAATCTAATGGATTTTTAATTTGATTTAGTGCCTTTATAAAGGCCAAACAATTGAGAATTGAGGAGCAACAGAAATTTGTCAATTCGCACTTTTAGTCAGCTGAATTGCACCATCTGCCAACATTATAAGGTCATAATAAGCATATCCATACTTATCTGCTGTATTTCTATGGCAATCGTTTTCCATATATTCGGCTTGCAAAAACTCTACTTGCACAGGAATTCGCACAGGGTTCTTTTTAGTAGGCTTTCTGTTGAGACTGATCTGAGCAGACAAAGTACTCCTTCCTGTATTCATCCGTCGTTGCTTTATTTCATCAACGCACACATCGGGGTGCTCTCGTCCATTAAGAGGAATCACAGGATGCCAGGTAGCAAGATCCTTTGCTTCCAATGGCGATGGGGTTTGGATCCAAATAGAAAATATCTCTCCCAGCTCCGGTTTTCCATTTCCATTGCCACTCCCTTCCGTGATCGCTTCAGTAGAGAATGGGTTGTCCCATTGGTTCCATTGGTATTGGTACAGAGCAAGTTCTTCCGATTGTCCATCAAAAACTTTGACCTTGAAATTTCCAGTGACCTGAGTAACTTCTTTGACTACTACTTTCCTAAAATGCTCCCGATCCTGAACTACTCCATCGATGACAGTATTGATCTTGATAAACCCTGTATTTCGAAAATCCGGAAGGTAATTGCCCTTGCATGTAAAAAAGGAATCAATTGTCAATTTGCTCAAAGCAGGAATGACCACTTGGCCGGGTTGGCTGACAATAGTCAGCAACTCTTTGTTTTCGGTAGAAACGACAAAATCAATTGTTTGGGTGGCAGTAGATAAGTTAACCACATCAAAGGCAAACGACTTTATGGCATTTTCATACAAATACAAGTTTTCATTTATCGTGTCGGTAAGTACCATCACAGGAGGCTGCAATCCCTCGCCTTCAATACCTATTTCTTCACCTACCCCACCGATAGAATTAATCACCATTTTACCTTCTCCATTTGCCACTATTGGCTCTGTGGTAATAGTACCTTTTTTATAAGAATACCTGGAAAACGTATATTTCTTATTGGGCTGATAGACGGCAGGTGTAGTTACCGAAATATCAAAATTGATGAGGCTCTTACCCCATGTCAGTCGCTCTCTGGTATATATTCCAAAACCATTTTTTGTTACGTCATGAAGGTATATCCAACCGTTTCCCTTCTTTTTACTCGACACTTCATAGCCCCACACTTCAAAATCAGGATAGAGGTTGATAAATGAAAAACAATCAACGGCCTGCTTAGGATCGGAGAAATGATTGCTGTGGAAATCAAATTGCAGGTCTATTCTAGCTGCATGGTGCTTGCAATAATCAGCCAGGTAATATTCATTTTTAAAACCTGCTCCCAAATACGTCTGATACAGTTGTGTCGTATAATATTTCAACCAATCTTTGGTGTTGGTGGAGTGCCTCATGGGAAGTCCTCTGAAATTTCTCCAAAGCTGCTGAATATCTACGGTCGTGAGGTATGACAACTCCCCCACATCATAATAAGCAGGTGAATAGCAAAACTCCGAGGCACTGCTAAACAGGTGTGGATTAGTGGCTGCCACCCATGTAGCTGCCTGCCCCCCCATTGACAGCCCTGATATTGCACGATGCTGTGCTCCTGCCAAAGTATTGTACCGGGAATCTACCACATCGATCAACTCCCTGATATAAACAGAAAAATTGTATCGGTTTCCACTCCAGTCATCTACCTGAGAAGGAAAATATACTCCACAACCGGGAATTCCGGGGATCTTTCCATCTACAGCTATGATTATAACATCACTGCGGGTGGCTTCATTTTCAAAGTCCGCATTGTTTGGCAGCTCATAGTCCGGGTCGTCAGGCCTGTTGTCTGCTTTTGGTGGAATCAAACCAAAATCCTGATAGCTATAGGTACCACTTTTCCTGTAACTGCCTCCGCAACCATGAAAATAGTAAATCACATTGTACCTCTTATTGAGATTTTCGGCATCATAATTCAAAGGTGTAAACACCCTGAAAAACCTAGTGGTGTCAAACGTTTTACTGTAATGGCTTTCATCTGTGTAGGAATGGACAGAAACCGAAAATAGCAATAGAAAAATACTTGCACAGAGAAATTTCATTGTGATAAATTTATATTCCATTTTTCCTTATAAAGACAGTCTTTAATTATTTATCCAAAACCGATAGAACTCTTAGTAAAATACTGAAATAACTAGCTGGTTGATTTTCCACAATCCCTTCTTCCAATCGCTTTACCTCTTCAGTGTCCTTATTGTATTTTGCCAAAACCCATTGCACCTCTTTTCTGTCCGATCCACCTGACAACTTCCAATCCCTCAAATAGTTTTGTCTTTCTTCCCATTTTTTCATCGCCGCATCTACTTCTTTGGGGGTTCCTGCTGCTTGTATAACCAGAATACTTAAATAGGTGTTAGTGGGATTTCTATTTAAATCCCAATGCTTTCGGGAATAGTCTATGATGTCCTGATAATGGCTGTCTGCCATTTTATCATTTCTCAATTTGGTTTCACAATACGCCTGTAGGTAGTCCTGTAGCCTGTTGTCCGGTTCGTAAGGTTTTCCAGACCCAAGGTTCTCAGGCCATTTTTTAGACATGTCCAGAGCGGCAATCGCCTTTTTATATTTTTTCTTTTCTATTAAATCCAACGCAATGGAAATATTGGCTCTTTCATAAATGCTATGGCCGGAATTGGCAAATTCTGCTGGTAGCACGTTCACTTCTGCCAGCACTTTCAGACATTCGTAATTTTGATTTGTATTCAACAATGATGTGGCATGAGCTGTACCCACTATAGGATTGTAGGGAAATCGGGCATACATTTGTTTTGAGGTCTCTAATTGTCGGTCAAATGCTTTATTTTTTTCATAATGAAGGCTCAGGTAATACCACGTTCTCCACTCTTCGGGATTCAGCTCAACTGCTTTTCTAAAATCATTGTCCACTGAAGAACCATTTTCAAAAAGAATACCTCTTGAGGTATAAAAAATACCAAAATCAGGATTTTTACCACATTTCTCAAATTCAGCTTTTGCCTCTTCACTGCGAAGTATTTTCCAATAGATCAAACCCAGGTAGTAGTTGGTTTTCCAGGATGAATTTTGCTGCTGTGCCCATTGTAACACAGGAATGGTTTCCAGTCGGAATGGAAACACCAACTGAGGAGACAACTCTACAGCTTGCTTTAGGTACGCACTGCTTTTGGTTGGTGAGCTATTTCTATGTAGGTAAGCCAGCCAGTAGTTCACAGTGGGGTATGCCGGAGATTGCCCCAACACCTGAATGGCTTCCTCATTGAACCCCTGATTGGCATACTCAAGTGCAAGCTCCAGATATGTTTCAAAAGGCAATTCGTTTCTGATAGCCGAAGTAAAGGTTGATAGTTTCTGTGCCGATGGGTCCAATAAATATGCTTCAAATCGGGCATAATGATTCAAAGGGTCAATTTCCAGAAGGGCTTTGATACTCTTCTGCGCTTTTTCCGCTTCATTCAACTTTCTAAAAGCAGTAATTAAAAACTCATGAGCAGTAATATTATATCGATTATAATCCAATGCTTTTTGGGCATACACTTTTGCCTGTTCGTAATTTTGATCTTGCAGGTACAGACCAGCAATTTGCACATAAGAAGCAGAACGGTATTCCATAGACCTTACCGAAACGCTAAATGCCTCCTTAGCCAAAATCAGTTTTCCTTGTGTCTTGTGAATGACTCCAGCAATAAAGTTCGCTCCAGGATCGTAAGTATTGTTTTCCAGCGCACGGTAAGCGTAGGTCAACCCCTTTTCATACTCTGCCCTTCGATAATACAACTCGGCAACTTTAGCAAGTGCTCTGCTGTGTGTGGGTTCCTTTTCCAAACATGCCAAATAGGTTTCCATCGCTTCAGTATAACTCCTCATGCTGTTCATGTCTTCAGCCTGTCGGAAAAGGTGCTCCGCAGAATTAAAATCCTGATTGGCAGGTGTCAGGATCGGTCGGTCTATTTTATTGACCGATACATTTGTGGTGTAATTCATCAAATGCTTTCCAATGTCAACTGTCACCGTTTTTTCATCTGCATTGGGCAATAAAATGGTTTTTTCATACAATTGCATTGGCTTCAAATCAATGAATTCTGCAATAATCGACTTTCCACCGCTTCTTAGTATCAAACTGTCTTTCACATAGATGTTAGGGCAAAAAGAAACAGTGAGACCATCGCTGGAAGTTACGAGATTGAGTGTGCCATTTGGAGAGGCATCTACCATTCCTCCAGTTTCTTTCACCGGAAACCAGTAATCTGATTTTGTCTCTGTATAAAAAGGGCGCATAAACAACTGGTTGTATGGTGTATTAAACCCACCTTCCGGAGATGCCTGATTGAACTTCACTCCTGATTGAGCCTCTATGTACTGTCCGTCGTTATCTGTGAGCAAATCTTCCCAAATACCACCATCTCTGGCCAACGACCAGATCCATAGCTTTTTACCGGGTGCATCGTCATAAGCTGCCCAGTGCCCGCTTCCAAATTTGGTATTGTGAAAATACCCACCAAACCAATTGGGAAACATACCAGCTACATGGTAGGATTTACTCGTCCCAAAATTATTTTCTCTATACAAAGAGAGGTTTCTACCTTCTTTGTCCATAAACCATGGACTGACATCCCCTCCATGACCTATGTGATAGCTCCCGGGAAAATAAAACTGTAAATCCTCTGTACCTTTATAAGCCCCCACTTCCCAGGACAAATAAGCATCATGCAATGGAGTTGGATTGTACCACATGGCATTCGTTTCAAAATAGGCTTTATCCTTGGGCAATCGAACATCAACTCGCCACTGCGAACGTGAAGCCAGGTCAAGTCCCCCAACCACACAACTTACACTGCCGTCTTCATTTTCTTTCAATACATAATCTACGTCTGCGGCTGTCCATGGTGCATGCCCCAGGTCCAAACCAAAGTTGTGCTCTATACCTCCGCTTGTCCAGGGTCCCCGAACACCAATGGATCTGAATTTGAGTACATGGTTCAGGTAAATAAATTCTTTTCCGGTAGATTTTTCGATGGCTCCCATTACTTTCCCGCCAACGCCAGGAAGCACTGTTACCGCAATAAAATCATTTTCAAGCGTCACCACTTTCCAATCCTGATTGACACCTTTGTCACTAAATCCATCAAAAATATAATAGGGATAATAGGCTCCTACTTTGGAATTTATTCCCAAAGATGGAATGGGGTTAGGATCAGAATAAGGATAAGTTTTGATGGTTTGAATTTCCTCTTTCACACTTGCGCTTTGGGCAAATCCTTTCAATGACATAAAGAAAAAAAACAACACATAAAGCATGGAAATTGCAAACGTAATTGCTCTTTTACGCTTATATAAAACTATAGAAATTGACATTATATATCTGATTTTTTAATATTTATCCTAAAAACAGATTTTCCTGTTTTATGGTAAAATCTGTAGCTCAAACTCCAAAGGTTAGAAATGAAGAACCGTTTTCAATTCTCCCATGCATTGGGAAATATCTTTTGTGCGTTGATGCGGTAAATCTTATCCACCACAGATTTTGGCAACTTCAATCCCTGGAATTCAGCATTGACCTGATGTGCCGTCATCATCTCATCCGTATTGAGGTATTTCCAATCCTGCATCCAGGTTTTAAGCATTCCTTCCTTCAGTTCTGATGGATTGGTATTTTCCAGCTCCTGAAAGTCTGTACCGTACAAAACCCTGTCCTGGTATTTGATGATAAAATTCCTCACCTTTTGTCTGTCTTTAATCGACTGCACCTGCAAATGACTCAAACGCTCGGCTACATCAACTGAAGCATTTGGAAAACGATCTAAAAAAGCAGCTATCTCATCGACACTCCATTCCAAACTGGCCAAATGCACCGCTATGAAAGTCATGTCTTTGTTTTTTTCCAGCATGTTGTTACGTGCATTGATCTGATCTTCATAAGATGGCATTTCCGGGTGCAGGTACATGTGATATTCAGGATTTTCAGAGAAGTATTCACGGTCGTTGTTCACCGTCATTTCATCAATTGGCAACCAACAGTTTTTGGGTTCTCCGGCATGGCTCAACACCACTTTGTTTTGCTCTTTAACAAATCGGAAAATCGGATCAAACTTGGGATCGTCCAACATGATCAGGTTCCCATCTTTGTCTTTCTCTCCCATGCCTATGTTCTTCCAGACTTTTATTCCCAATGCACCATTTTCAAAGTCTCTTTTTAGTTGCTCAATCACCTTATCCGACCAATCAGGCTCGTCCCAGCCCTCCAGAGTAAATGCAGTAGTGAAAGCAAATACGTCAGGGTTTTCCTTGTGATGTTTAATTCTCACCCTTATCTGCTCTTCCATAGGAGGATATTCAGGCACTACATCTACAGCCATCACCATCAACTTGAAATTGTAAGCTTTGGCTTGCTCAATCATGATTCTGCCTTCTACGTTTATATGCGCATGCACATCAATTTTAGGCACAAATTTAAAGTCACTCAATGTGTAACAGCTATCCTGAGTCTCTGATGCCTCGGTTTGCTTTTCATTCTTACTGGTACACCCCAGCTGCATCACAATCAATGCTACTAGTATCAATGGCTGAAGTATTCTCTTGAATTGAAAAATCATGGTATTTTGGTTATTTAAAAAAGGTAAAAATCGGTAAGACAATATACGCATTCAATCTACTTACTCTTGCTCATTTTGTTGATTAGTTCCCCCATTTCAACCCTACCCTGATCCCATTTTTGAGGATCAAAACTCCATACATCCAACACTCCTATCGCATTGTCTCCAAAGGGCTCTTTTATAATTCCATTTACAATCTTATCTGCTGCCTCTTTACTGCCTGTCAACTCAGTCAGTAAGCGCATGTACTCATACTCCTGTACTCCATTCCTCAAGGTCTTGAGGCGTATGGAAGGACATGGTTCCTCCACATTTGGCACAATACCACCAGCATATATAAGCAAAGCACTACCATTGATTTTTTTGTATGAAAACTGTATATCAGAACCGGATCCTGATTTATACGCATCCTTCCAGGTTTCAGGATCGTACCAGGCATGTTTCCATCCTGCTCCTATTCCCCAACTCAACCAGGAGTGGATTCCATATTTCCAACTACTCCAGCTTATTGCCCTGTCATTCAACAGAGGCAGATCAATAAAAGTACTGCTGCCAACCCAACCATTTACTTCGCTTTCGTACAGCATGGGCCCATATAGCCAGTCTTTGATACCCATTTTCTGGTATTCCTTCACCTTCTCAGCATTGTAATTGATCGTATGCGAACCCCAATATTTGATCGATTGGCTCACATACTCCATAGCCTCATCGCTGTATGCACCGTCAATTCTAAAATGAGATTCAGGATAGTATTTTTTGAAGAGATCCCCATAAAAAACCATTCTACTCCATGCTTCTTTAAAGTAGGATTCATCAAGTCCGTTGAGATATACAGTCAAATCTGTTTTGGTAGGATCGAGTAGCGTTTGAAGGTGAGTCCTGACTTGCTTGATGCTTTCAATATATATGGCAACATTCTCAGGATTACGCTCTACATCAGGCGTACCTGTATCAGGCCAGCCATTAGTATGATGCTTTCCATATACATCAAATGGCAACACAAAATTTTCTATAGGTTCTCCATACCCAGGACCATATTCATATCCATATTCACTCGTGAAAGCTTTCCCATTGAAATACTTTTTAAGTCTCTTATCAAATAAAGTCCAATCGAGGGATACTTTTCCATTGCCTTTCAATTCCAATGCAGGTTGGTAAGTCGGATCCATTACCGATACCCTGTTCCGCTTCATCAACTGGTAAATTTCCAGTGCATTGTCTTCTGTCATGCTGCTTACAAAACCTTCATGCTGCAGGCTGGCTCCAAATAAATTGCGATTTGGAATAGCAAAATCCCATACATTCAATTCTACAGTTACTTCTTTGGTTTCATCACCGATGGTTACTTTTATAGTTGATGTGTATTTACCGGGAAGTGCTTTACTCCGCTCAAAAGGCACATACTGATCTACCCAAACAACCAATGATTTTTGACCTTCAATTCGGTTGTTGAAATCAGGAAGCCTCAAAGGATAAGTCCATCGCTGAACTTTTGAAGAATCCAATTGTATCAACTTGAAAGGTATCAAAGCATCCGGATACCATCCTTTGCCCAAAGTGGCCTTTGGATATCCGGTACTAGGGGTTTTAACTTCTACCGACCACTCTAAAAACAGCTCTGGATCAATTTCAATTGCTGATGATTTATTGGAAAAACGAGTGGTCTCTACCTGTATATTGGTTAAGGTTTCTTCTGTATTATTGGTCAATACCAATTGAAAAGAGACATACTCTCCCCTTGCGGAATTGATGGTTGCTTTTTCACCATCATAAATCCAATTCTTTTTAAGTGGCTCTTTTAGATCTGAAAATCCACTCTCTATAACAAATTTTTGTTCAATGACTTCATTTGTAGCGGGGTTCAAACGAACTGATGAAGGCAACACAGAAAGCTCCCAATCCTCTACTTGTTTGAGCTCATTACTATTGCTCTCGCATGCACTGAATATACTGACAAAAAAAAGTACGATAAATATATTATTGATTTTCATTATCTTATTATTGAGCATTCTTTGTTTATTTATTATTGGCCTTATCATTATTTTAATTCTTTCTCAGGGTTGAATTTGATCATGAATGGAATGGAAACATTGTCATTGATGGAAGGTAGGGATTCAGGCGTACCTTCATTTTTTGGTCGTATTTTTCTTCCTGCGAAATAGAGGTTTCCTTCTTTGTCTCTCACTCCATCTCCTGTAACTTCACTAAGTTCTGACGTTGGAAACATCATGGCTATTCTCTTTTGTTTGGTGATTGGATTCAGTTCCATCATCACCGTGGTGTCTTTCTTTACATAGTTCCCATGCCCTCCAAGGACATAGTATAATTTCCCATTGACACCCAGGTTCATATTCGAAGCATAAGGTTTCCATAGAGGCATGTCTTTGGTGTCATACAATGCTCCCAGATCTTCTACTCTTCCTATTCCGGTTTTTTGAGGATAAAAAGCAAGCACTTTTGCTCCATAAGTCGCCAGATAGATGACTCCATTGGCATGGTCAGCGGTGTAGCTTTTAACTCCGGTAATTATCACTTCTCCGGGGGTATCATCAAATGCTGGCAGGCTTTCTTTGGCAAATACCAATTTACCTGTACTCTTTTCATACTTTACCAGCCTTTGTCTCCAATCCACATAATAGCAATTGCCCCATTGATCCAAAAATGTAATCCGAGGAACATGTGCACTGCCAAGTCTGCCTAAATCCTGAAGATCATTAGTCTTTGGGTCAAAAACCAAAAAATGAACCTGAGGGTAAGTAACAGCATATATTTTACCTGTCTCCGGATCTACATCTATGTTCTTGATGCTTTCATACTGCATTGGCATTCCCAGATTGGTGAGTTTTTCATTTTTTGGATTCCACTTCATAATAAATCCACCAGTATAACCATGTGGATGATTCATCAAAAACTCCTCCCTGGCTTCTCCACCATCGGTTGCGAAATAGACATTCCCCAGAAGATCAGTTGTGATTTTTGAATGGATCTTGCCTTGCCATTGGAAATCCCTCAAATGAGCCATCTCGTTGACAAAGCCCTTAAGCTTCATTTCATCATTACTTACTGAGTATTCATAAAAACCAATCTTGTTTTTGTGGTTGGTTACTCCAATATACACTGCATCACTCACTGAATTGTAACCAATATCACCCCAGGTAGAATTGGCTTCTGGAAAATCGGGATAGTCAATGAATTGTATATTTCCTCTACTAATGTTAGCGTCTTGCCCTTCCACATTGAAAAACAATCCTACACCAAACATTATTAAGAAAATCCTCCATTTCATGCCTTCTACTTTGTCTCTGTAAAAAAAGAGCTTCATGTTTATTTGACAGGAAAAACCATCAAATGACTTAGTGACTCACCCTCACCCACCACAATGTAATTTCCATCTTCTGATGCGGCAATTGTTTCCAACTGATAACCACGCCACTCTATACCTTGTTCTATACCAGGTGCAACCATATCAAACTGAGGATTGCCATAGTCTTTGAACCCTTCTGACTCATTATAGCTGAAAAGATGGGCATAACCGGGAGCACCGCCTGAAATCCCATAAATCTTTCCATCGCTTCCTTCAGCAAGGCCAGCTAACTTGGGCATCATAATAGGCTTTCCTAAATTTTTGATTTTCTTGGTTGTAGTGTTGAGCTCGAAAAGTTGTCCATCGGCACGATTGGCACCAAATATTTTACCTTCTTTGGTCTTGAGCCATGAGTGTATCTGACCCAACGAACGACGGCCCCAAACCTCCGGCAATTCTTCTTCCATCTCAGTCAATGTCTCATTCGCAGGATTGAAGAAAAACAATTTGCCATAAGGCAAGCTGCCATATACCAACCCTTTGTTGTCAGTCACCAATGCCCTACTCAAATAATCTCCAGGGGTGATTGAAAATTGATCCTCCAATGAGTGCGTCACTTTTTTGGATGGAGACAAGTCTTTAAACACCTTGGTCTTTTTTGATTTGATGTCATAAGAAAAGAAATATCCAGATGGATAAGTCATTCCATAAATCTTATTGACAGCAGCATCACTTGTAATTGCGTAAACCCCTTCTCCTGCTACAGGAATTCCTAAATCTTCAAGTTTTATTTTTCCCTTAGTATTTATGATTACTTTGACAATATGTCCTCCCGTATTGTCAGCAGACTGAGCTATAGTACCCGCAAATAGCTGTCCTTGTTTGTCTTTAACAAACCCACTTCTGATGGACTGTTGATCTTTGATTACATCACTTACATCCAAAAATTCTACTAGCTCTCGCTTTTCTAAAGAGGCTACAAATACAAACGGTGATAAACCATCGCCTGCTGATGTACCACCTACAATGTGATCACCCACTACCGACAGAGAAGTAATCGAATTACGATAAATAGGTAACCGTTTCATATCAGTATTTTCCAAAGAAACTTCTATAGCAAAACTTCCTTCAGGATTGAAAAATTTGTACTGGGAAAATGCAGGTATTCCTGCACCCATTATCAATACAACTCCTAGTAATTTTATTATCAACGTTCTCATTATTTTAAATCTTTTTCAGGATTGAACTTTATCATAAATGGGATGGACACTTTATCATCGAGTGAGGGTAAGGACTCCAAAGTGTTCTTGTCCTTTGGTATTATTTTCCGTCCGGCGAAATACAAATTTCCTTGCCTGTCCTTAATATCTGACCCTGTAACTTCACTCAACTCTATTGTTGGGAAATCCAATACTTCTTTCTTTTGCTTTGTTTTCGGGTCAAGTTCCATCAATATGGAAGTATCGTCTTTTACATAATTTCCGTGCCCACCGATCACATAGTAGAGTTTTCCATTGTCTCCCAGATTCAAATTGGGAATGTAGGGTTTCCAAAGCGGTTGATCTACCAGATCATAAGCAGCACCCAAATCCTCTATTTCACCGATCCCCTCCTCCTGAGTATGTAATGCAAGCATTTTGGCTCCATAAGTCACTATGTAAATGGTATTGGATTTTGAGTCTTTGGCATAAGCGGTTATTCCGGTAATGATAAAACCACCCGGCGTTCCTTCAAAAGCAGGAAGGCTTTCTTTGGCAAACACCAGTTTTCCTGTACTCTTTTCGTATTTCACCAACCTCTGTCTCCAGTCCACATAGTAGCAGTTGCCCCACTTATCTGTGAAGATGACCCTTGGCACATGCCCACTTCCCAGTCTTCCCAAATCTTCCATTTCATTGGTCTTTGGATCAAATACAATGAAATGAACCTGTGGATATGAAATGGCATAAATCTTTCCTGTTTCAAGGTCAACATCAACATCTTTTATACTTTCATACTGCATTGGTACACCCAAATTGGTCATTTGTTCTTCTATAGGATCCCATTTCATAATGATGCCTCCGTTGTATCCATGAGGATGGTTCATAAGGTACTCTTCTCTTGATTCTCCACCATCAGTCCCAAAATAGACATTGCCCTGAGTGTCAAATGTGATTTTGGTATGGATTTTACCCTGCCATTGAAAATCCCTTAAATGAGCCATATCATTGATAAACCCTTTGAGTTTCATCTCATCTTTGGCTACTCCATATTCATAAAAACCAATCTTGTTTTTATGATTCGTTACCCCTATATAAACAGCGTTGTTCACCGGATTATATCCGATATCTCCCCAGGTAGAATTTGCGGAAGGAAAATCAGGATAAGAGATAAACTTTATATTATCCTGAGTAATTTTTGATGACTGACTTTTAGCGGTTAAAAAAAAGCATAGAGCTAATACAATCAATGGAATGATATGCAGCATTCGAAGTTGAATCTTTAAACCTATTTTGCACATTTGTATTTTCTTCATTTAACTAAATATTATTTTCTTTCATGTTTTGCACTTCTTCCTTAAATCCACCTTTGCCAATCATTGATATAGAAGTAGTCTTGCCGATTACAACCATTGAATACTACCAATAAAGTATTGAACATCTACACCTTAGGTTTATTTCAGAAGAAAATATGGAGACAACATCAAGCATATAAAAGGATAAACCAGACCTAACTGGTCAATGGATTTAAAAACAATCAAAAGAATGACTGCTCCATTTATTTTGTTAATTACCACAAATGTGGATCAGTGTTATAATGAGGCTGTCTCACAAGGATTAAGCAGTTGCCGGACTCATTCCGCCACTCCTTTGAAAACGCTTAAATAGCTATTTCTCGAACATCCCGGAAAGCCTGCCTTTTAAGACAGCCTCATTAAATATTTGTGGATCAGTATATCAATTCACATCCCACCAAAGTGGGGTATTGATTTTATCTGCTTTCACTTTCAATAAATTAACAGCAGACCCTACTGCATCCGTATTGGATTGATACTCCTGAGTCAGGAATGGAATTCTCCTGATGTAATCCTTGGTTGGATCTGATATATCCGGATTGCTTGAATTAGCAACTGGATATAACCCGATAGTTGGTCTCCTTCTATAATCCGCCCAAGCCTCTACTCCATCAGGAAATAAAGCGACCCATTTTTGCAATGCTATTTGTTCGAGCTGAATGTCTGCATCTCCTCCATCAAATAATACAGGAACATCACTCAATGGTGCTGAACCTAAAAAGTCGTTTGGTGCAACGGGTGTATTTGTGCTGCTGATGTAGTCATCAATAACAGCCTGGTCAGATATTCCCCACTGATACATAGAATGCGTAATACCCGCCTCATATAATTCTTTGGCAGTACCACCCATACTCCATCCCAACAAGGCTCCTTCAGCCCTCAAAAAGTAAGCTTCTGCTGTGAACATTACATTAGAAGGCGTACTTAAATAATCCCCAATACCTCCGGATACCGGATTTGTCCATCTGGATCCAATGTGTGAATTAGCTGCTGCGGTGTTTTGTGGATCACTCAGTTGGGCTACAGTCAAACCATTCCTCAATCCCTCATAAGTACCTGATTCAACCGCCGGAATCCAGTACTCAGAAATCCGTGGGTCATCCATCCCTTTCAAAACAGACTCCATTGAAGCACTCATTCTGAATTCATTCCACTCAGACATCTGGCTCAGTGGATTGATATCTGCATCGTTATTTAATGCATAAGCATCATCATCAGGACTGGTCTCGAATACTCCCGAAGCATAAGCCGCTTCACCTTCTGTTTTAGCTTTTGATGCATTAACATTTGAAATCCTCATAGCCAACCTTAAACGCAGTGTATTGGCAAATTTGATCCATTTATCTACATCTCCACCATAAATGATATCATAACTACCAAATGCATTTTCACCACTTTTACCTTCCAATACAGTAACTGCATCGTCAAGTCTTTTGAAGAAATCATCATAGATAAGATCCTGACTGTCATAAGCTACAGAAGTACCGGGAGTTCCCGCATTAAAATAAGGTATCGCTCCCCAGTAGTCAGTAACCCTGTGAAAAGAATATACCCACCAGATATTAGCCAGTGCATATTCTGCCGAACCCGAATCTGTATTTTCAAAAATGCTCTGTAATTGAGGTACTACACCAATATACAGATTAGACCAAACAGACGACACCCAGCTAAAATTGATCTCATATCGGTCTGTAGGAAAATAAGAGGTATTATTTGCTACATACTGTGCATACTGATCTGCGAATAGATTTTGTTCAACCTGCCCATTCCAATTGACAGCATCCTGTGCTTTTGTGAAAAGAAATGGTAATTCTGCTTTGCCGATAGATCCAATACTATTCGTATTTGTATTGATTTCAGCAAAATCATTGGTACATGATGATATTATCAAAAAGGACATTGACAACACCAAAACGTTTCTTAATGATGAATATTTATTTATATATTTCATGATTATTCTATTTAATGTTTTCAATTTTAAAAACTTAAGTTGATGTTAAAACCAAGACTTCTTGTAGATGGCATCCCATATTCAACTCCCTGAAAACCATTCTGAGAACCAATACTTACGTCCGGATCAAACCACATTTTACGTTTTTCCATGCCCGGAATATCCATAATAGATTCGCCTCTGTAAAGCCACAACAGATTTCTGGCTACCAGTGAAAACTTAACTGATTTGATAAAAGAATCAGGAGACATAGGCATAGAATAGCCTATAGAGAGCTCCCTTACTCTAAAGTTAGTAGCATTATAAGCAAAGAACTCTCCTGTAGCTGAACGTTTGTTAGAAGCTGTTTGCCAAAACTGTTGAGAAGTAATCGCAGTATCTACGGTTTCACCATTTACATTCACTCCTCCTAGTACCCATCCTCCTTCTCTATAAGGAAGTGTGCTTTCAGTAATACCGCTATGAGCTAAATTTGCCTCTGTTCCAGAAATAATCACTCCTCCGAAACGTCCGTCAACTAATAATCTCATAGAAAAATTCTTGTATCTAAATGAATTAGTCATCCCAAGTGTTCCATCAGGATTGAAATTACCAATTAGTGAAGGTTGCTCTCCTACCGATCCTGACAAAACAGGAAGCCCTGCATTGGTCACCAGATATCTTCCATTGTCATCTCGTGCCCATTTGGATACTACTAAATCTCCATAACTTCCACCTACTGCGATTTGAGGTCTTCCGCCCCAATCCGTAAAACCACCCTGATAAACTACGTCCAAACCATCTGATAATTCAATTACCTTGTTGCTGTTGAATGCAATATTGAAATCAACATTCCAATCAAAATTGCTGGTTATGACCGGACTGGCTGACAAGAGAATTTCAACACCGCTATTCTGGATATTTCCGGCATTAATGTACTGCTGGTTGTACCCTGTGCCCTGTGGCAGGGCAATTTGAAGTAACTGGTTGGTAGAATTGTTTTTGTAGTACGTGAATTTTGCAGAGTAACGATTGTTAACAAATTTAGTCTCAAATCCAATCTCTGTACTTTTCACTATTTCCGGTTTCAAACCAGGTATAGAGAAGGTGCCTCCTCTTGCAATATATCCATTGGCAACACCTGCACTGTAGTTGTAAGTATTGGACAATAATCCAAATTGACCTCCGTTACCTACTTCTGCATAACTGGCACTTACTTTCAAAAATGAAATAGCCTCCGGAAGAGTCACCAATTGTGAAATAATCCCCGATCCTCCCAATGAGTAATACTGAAATGAATGAGGAGAAGGCAATCTGGAATCCCAATCATTTCTCAAACTAGCATCTAAAAACAGGGCATCTTTATATGAAAAATTCACAAGTCCAAAAACGGATTGTGTTTGTATATGAGAGGCATTAGAACTTACCACCGGATTGGTAGCAAAGTTGGTAGAGAATTTATTGGCTACATTCAAACCATTGGCTGTGGTTTGATCCTGAGTATATTTTCTATCATTGTAAATGGCTCCCACGTGATAATCCACTTTGAATGACTCACTCAATTCATTGCTACCATCAAACATCAAATCATACCACAATGCAGTACTGTTAGTATAAGCCAGAGAGAAATATCCTCCCGGCCTTTGAGCCCATGAAGAGGTACCCTGATTAATTTGTCTATCAGCAATAATGTTAGTTTTATCTATGTTGGCACGCCCTTTCACTGAAAGCCAGTCTGCCAGTTGGTATTTAGCAGACAAATATCCAAATATCTGACTTCTGTCTTCATGCGACCTGTCATAGTTGGTAATCCAATAAGGGTTCTGGTATCTGTATGACAATGTAGATGGGAAAGGAGCTGGAGTTGGTATTCCAAATTCATCAGTAGTTTCAAATTTTTGCACATCAGACAAACTCATATTTCTTGGAATCTGATAAGCATCAAGCACTGCCGTATTTCCCTCAGTAGATCGGAGCATACCATCTACACCCGCAGTATAATAGGTCACTTTTGCATCGGTACTCAATTTGTCCGTAATCTGATTGGTCAATCTCAGGTTAATATTGTGACTCATCATTTGGTTGTTAGGAACAATACCGGTAACCTTATTATTGGTATATGACAAAAATCCTTGCGCTTTTTCGCCTCCGCCAGAGATGTTAAGGGAATTTGAAGCGTTCACTCCTGTATTGAAAAAATCGCTCACGTTGCTTTCTTCCGGAGAATAGCTTCTGCTATCTCCTTGCATATTGGTGTACTGCTGGCCTTTCATTTCTTCACCCCAGCTTTCACCAACCGCAGGATTCATCACACCACTGGTACCTTGTCCATAAGTGTTTTGAAATTTAGGAAGAGAAAATGGTCGGTTAAAAGTTACTCCTGAGTTGAGGCTTACAGAGATACCCTCACTGCTTCCCTTTTTAGTAGTAATTACTATTACACCGTTACCCGCCTGGCTACCATATAACGCAGCAGCTGCAGCACCGTTGAGCACAGTCATCGATTCTATGTCATCAGGATTTATGTTTACTCCTTTGCTGTTTGGAACCCCATCCACTACTATCAGTGCGCTGTTGTCTCCACTGATGGAACTGTTTCCTCTCAAAACTATTCTGGCTTCACTTCCCACACCACCGGAACTTTGCGTAATCAGTGCATTTGCAACCTTTCCCTGCAAAGAATTGATCACATTGTTGGGATCTCTCACTTCGGTTAAGTCCTTGGCCTTTACGCTTTGGGTGCTGTATGGAAGAGATTTTGATTCACGGGTAATCCCCAGAGCTGTAACTACTATAGCTTCCAACTGTGTGGCATCCAGTTCCATCTGTACATCCAGTACGGTTCTGCTTCCTACTTCCAACTCTACTGTTTTGTAGCCAACAAATGAAAAAACAAGGGTTTTTCCTTCTGTCACATCCAGTTTGTAATTTCCTTCAATATCCGTAGTAGTGCCTTTCGCAGTACCCTTCTCAATAATTGATACTCCCGGAAGTCCTTGTCCATTTTCATCTGTAATTTTTCCGGATATATCTATTTCTTCAAGTATTTCAAACTCTATAGAATTCTGAATTCGTTTTTTTTCAAGTTTGTAAACACCTATACTGTTGTTCACTTGCCTAAAAGAAAGCATGTGTTTTTTAGAAATGTCCAGTAATACATCTTCCAATGTACTGTTGTTGCGCTTTATGCTTACGTTGTTTGACAGGTCAATTTTATCTTTGCTAAAATTGAAAGTGTAGTCAGTCATTTGTTCAATTTCCTGAAATACCTCTCTCAAGCTTACATTTTCGGTATTCAGGGAAATTCTCACCTCTTTTACACTCTTTATTTGCGCAGATATTTCATCCGCCATACTCACTTGTAGAGAGAGTCCAAATAAGATAAAAAGTCGTAGGGTTATTTTAGTCATTTTGATTATGACATTCGTAATTGTATTATTCATATCTTTGTCTTTGATTAATTAATCATTTAAATCAATCAGTATTGATATTTTGTCTGTGGTAAGTCTGAAGTATCGAAACTGATTGCTACGGGGGGACCGGTTTTACCGGTCTTCTTTTTTCTTTGCTACTTTCTCATTATTTTTTTAGTTTAAGTTGAACATATTCGTTGCTTCGTGAATATTCGAGTCCCAATGAAAAGCTCATAGACTCTAAAATATTGGTTAAAGACTCATCTTCAAATTCTCCTGAGTAATGGAGTCCCTTAGAGTCTCCATGCACATTGATTTTTACTCCATACCAATTTTCCAATTCATCTATTACTTTGCTGAAAGGAGTATCTTCGAACTTAAGAACCCCATGAATCCACAAAAGATCATTAGTAGTCCTCAACTCAGCGACAGAACCCAACCCATCTTCTACCCTGTATTCAACCATTTGATTTGGCATAAGAACCAGAGGTGTATTGTCACTTGATTTATCCTGCACCTTTACTTTACCTTCAACGAGAATAATCTTGAGGTTGTCAGTATTGCGTGCATCTACATTAAATTCCGTACCTAATGCGGTGGTAGAAACATTACCGGAAGTAACTATAAACGGCTTTGATTCATCCTTTGCAACGGCAAAGTATGCTTCTCCTTTCAATTCTATCTTTCTATCTGATACTCCAAATTCGGACGAATAAGTAAGTGTACTGTTAGAATTCAAATGTACTTTGGTACCATCTTTCAGGCTAATGACCGACCTCTGACCTTTGGGATTCGTTTTATTGATGTAAACAACAGTCTCAGCTACCGCAATAGTTTCAGCCTCGTTGTTGGAATATTGCCAAAAAATCATGCTGACACATAACGCCAAAGTCAACACGGCGGCATACCTCCAGATATTGAGTTTGAAGAGAGGCTTTTTGAAAAAAGGAGTTGGCCTCTGCTTAGATATGATACTTTTGAAGATCATATTGGTGTCATCACCTGATAAAACTCCTTCTTTAAATCTAAGCCTCAAAATAAATTCTTTGCTCTTATTCACAGCCTCTTGTTCATCAGGGTTTTGCTCAAGCCATTTTTCCCAATAATAATTACTTTCGTCAGTGGGGTTTTGTACCCAGTTTTTGAATTCCGGGTTGTGAATCAGGTGTAGTTTATAGTTTCCTTTGTCTTTCATTACATCTTTTGATACTCATTTGGTATTATAAGCCCAGAAGAAGATAAATGATACCAGTTTTTTCCGAAAAAAATTAAAAATTTCTACAGACAGTACTCAACTCACTGATTTACTGACAGATGAACGTAAAATTATTTTCTAAAAAAAATGGAATAAGAGATGATTGCAAGAAATCACCTTAGCATGCATACAGCAATGAACACCATTATTATATTTCTTAACCGGCTCAGGGCTTTATAGATGGATCTCCTTGCAGACGCTACATGATCATAGCCCAGCACTTCGGCTATTTCGCTGTAGCTGAAATTTTCGTAAAAGTAATAGTAGATGATTTCCCTATCCTTTTTCTTCATCTTAGCCAACGCACTGTTAAGCTTTTGCAATTGCTCTTTGTCAAATTGAGCATTGATGATGTTTTCATCAGCAGCCAACTCTACAAAAAATGATTCTTTAATTTGATCTTGACCAACAAATCTGTTTTTCTTCTTGATGTATTTGATGGTTTTTCTTCTAAACGATTTTATAAGGTAGAGTCTGATGTTATCTGTATCCGACAGGTGAAAAATACGTTCTCTGAGTTCCACAAAAAAATCCTGAATACAATCTTTGATTAAAGCTTCATCTCCGGATATTTGGATACCTATCTGAAAAAGGTCGTTAACATAGGTGCGATATATATACACAAATGCCCCATTGTCTCCTTCTTTGAATTTTCGCCATACCTCCAAATCAGATTTTTCCATAAATGAAGAGTATTCCTGATTGACACTATGAATGAAGGCTGATTTCAAATTGACTGTACTCTAGTAAAATTATATACGACCAAAATTGGGAATGTTTTATGTTCCCATTCGAGCATTTTTTAACTCAGATTGCAAAGTAGTGGGTCGGAAAGTTAAGTACAGAAAGTTAAAATGCTATATATCGAAAGGAAAAATAAAAAAAGAGCCCTAATTATAAGATCAACAGGATGTCGGAAAACTTTTAAAACTAGCTGGATTAACTGAAGCCAAAAAAATTAATACCACATATACATTTTGGAAAGAAATAACTCGTTTTGATTGTTATTTATCTCAAAGGTGGATTGTCAACAAGATAACCAACATCCATCGTGTAAATCTGTCTCCCCACTCCTTCATGACTAGAATCGAAGGAAATTGTTCTACCATCGGGAGAGAATCTTGGGTGCAAATCTACTCTTAAAATACCCGGATTGTAGGGATACAAATAACCACCTAACTTATATGCCAGCTTATCCAGTGGAACAAACTTTTTGGTAGGAATGTGGTACATGTATAGATAAATATATCCATTAATATTATAGGTATCTGTAAGAATCCAATCCCCACTTTTATGAAGTGTAATGTGCCCATTGGGTGCTTCGAAATACATTTCTTTGGCTTGTCCAGAATTATCATCGACAAATCTAAAATAACCACGAGTGCTCTTACTGCCATCAGGTTTTAAATGAAACCCATTGTCCATAATTTCATTCTCATTTATCCAGAAATGGTGACTTGGTTCTTTGTATAAATATTTAACATTTCCTCCATTGAGATCCATAGAAAATCCCTCAGTACGAGTATTGGTATTGCCCGGAGATGTCTCACGTGCATCTTTCGCAAAAGCAATAAATTTATTTCCAGAAGGACTAAATCCTTCTCTGAAAAAATAAAGTGTCCCTCCAAGAGTATCTGAAGGCAAACCATCAGGATACAATGTTTTTGCCATATCTCTTACTGACATCAACATATCGATCTTTTCAGTTTTCATATTCATTTTCCAGATTCCAATTTCAGAAGGTGCCCATTCGTTTTTGTATGGATCTTCTATCCCCACATATTTACAGCCACCATGAACAATCCGTTCAAAATTTACAGATAGTGCTGTCTGTCCATCAGGTGAAATAGTGTATACCGGAATGGGTAGCGTACGTGTTTCTTTCGTTTTGACATTATAAACACGACTCACTAGCTTTTTGCCATCTTTGGAGCGATCATTCCAAATGATCTCCTCATCGGAATTAGGAATCCATTGCAAACGACATCCTTGTTGCCAGTTCCAGGCGGTAGTTTCCCCAATTTTCGTCCACTTATTGTTTTTGTCTAAATCGAAAAATCCAATTTCCCCCTTATCATGAGATTGAACTTTACGACCTTCAATAAAAATCCGCATCCCTACCATATAGCGGCCACTTGGATCATATTGAAAGAGTTCGTGATGAGAACAGTTGTAAAAGAAAAACCCATGGTACATAGGTCTTTTCTTATTCCCCACAGGGGAAATACGATTGGATGGAAAGTATTTAGCATCCTCTACTTTTATCATTTCTTCAAAGCTGTTGTAGGTGTCATACCGCTGTGATCCTAGTTTCTTTGTAGCTACTTCCGAATTGCTCTTTTGTGAGATTCCTATAGTAATGCAAGTAGAAATCATGATAAAAGTAATTGCAAATCCTCTTTTATTGGTGATTAACTTTTTTAAAATGTTCATGTTAAGTGTTGGTTTATATTCTACTAAAGATCAGAACCAAATACTTCTTTGAGTTCCATTTAATCTCATTTATTCTATTAGATAAAAAAGCCTTCCATCATCTAATAATCTCAGAAATATCCACGGTGTATA
The DNA here is from genome assembly GCF_040151475.1 of Reichenbachiella sp. MALMAid0571. Classification (NCBI taxonomy): domain Bacteria; kingdom Pseudomonadati; phylum Bacteroidota; class Cytophagia; order Cytophagales; family Reichenbachiellaceae; genus Reichenbachiella; species Reichenbachiella sp. MALMAid0571. Next base: position 25,524 of record NZ_JBDKWG010000098.1, read on the forward strand.
TCTGTCTTACTCCTTCGTGAACAGAGTCAAAACTTATACTCAACCCATCTTTTGATGGTCTTGGATGTAGATCGCACCTAATGTCTCCAGTATACTTCTCCTCATGACGGAATTTACCAAGGCTGATTTTTTTATTTCTTTCAATGTTAAATAAAAACAACTCAGACAGACGGTCAATTTCACCTGGATATGTATCAGACACAATCCAATTTTTGTTTTTAAGATAGCTGCAATGACCGTCAATTGTCAAAACACCTTTCCCAATGAGTTTAAAATCCTTTTTTCCATCCGTGAATTCAAGGTATTCTACAGGTCCTCTCATATCAGTGGTGACAAGAATAGTTTTTTCATCTTTCCAATCAAAATGAGATATCCAACTTCCAAAAGGTATCTGGCATTGCAAATCACTTCCGTCAATATTTACTGTCCATAAAGAAGTTACCCACTTTGATTTTTGTTTTATCCTGTACAGGAATAACAAGCGACTCCCTGTCGGGTTATGAAAGACAAGGTCAATCCAAGCAGGTTGATTCTCTGGCACCTCAGTATCCACTTGATCCATTATATCCTTAATTGACAAAATAAGATCTTTTGAACCAGTCTTCAAATTCAATAAATAAAGCCCGTCATTTGAAGGAACATTTTCCAGTCTATAGTTGTCATCAGCATGAGCATAACCTGTTACCTTTCGGATAAATCCCATTCTTTGAAAATCCAGTCCTATTGCCTTATCGTTGCTTGGAGAAACTGACGCAATTGGCCCATCAATTTTACGTTTTTTGCCTGTTTTGATGTTGACTGCATAAGAAATCAACTTGCCATCCAAACTGTCGTTATATGTGAATTCATCTCCATTGCCACAATCAACCCAGTTTAGCATGCTTCCTTGTTGTAGGTTAAACGATGATGTCTCTAAGATTTTAGTGAATTCATGTGTCGTTTTGTCAATGATACCTACATTGGCTTTGTCATCAACGGTAGGTCGATGATCGTCGAAGCTTGTTTCTAATGCCAAATGTTTAGTCCCAGATTTATCCCAAGGATTTACCCCATAATATCCAAAAAAATGATGCTTTGGTGGCATTGACAATCTTTCTATTCTTGCAGTCTCTAATTGCTCTTTAAATGAAAAACCAGGGAAACAAGTGGCTGCCAAAGCAGACATTCCTGTAATTTTGATAAATTCTTTGCGTTTCATAGTTGATAGTAATATTTAAATAGTAAAATTTAGATAACAGATAAACCATAAAACCGCAGCATAAAAATGCTATGGCACACATCAGTTTAATTGTTACTTATTGAATTTCTATATACATTGGATTTCCTCCTGCCACTTTAATCTCAATACCTTCAATCAGTTCTTTGCCGCTAAAATCCATCGCATCATCACCATTTATGCTGACTAAATAAGTCTCGTCATCTGATACAGTAAACCATTCTGGAAATTGATTGATTCTTGTGTAGTCTATTGGGAGGTGCATATTCTCCTTGTGTCGTTTGGTATCAAATTTAATTTTACCTTCCCAGTCATTTTCCACATTAATAGCAATTCTTAATTTGCCATTTTCTTCCGTAGCTCCCAGTTTCAGGTCGGTTCTCCAAGGTTGACACTGAGTACCCTGAGTTTTCCATAAACAGTACATTATCGTTGTTCGGGCAAAGTTGCCATCTCCATGCCAACCACCGATTATTCCATTTTCCTGTTGCATATCAAACATCACCCTTATTTCACCGTCTATCCAATCAGCCAATGAATCCATAGGTATCCTGTTCAATAAATTGATGCCACCCTCAATGGCATCCGCATGACCATCAGGAATCTTACCTACCCAGGGAAAATTGCGATAATCATCATTCAGGTTAGTAAGTACTTTGATTATTTCCTCATAGTATGGTTTATAGTTATCCACCAGATAAACAGAATAATAAGCATTGTATATGTATCCCCATGTATCAGCTATGCTACTATCCAAGATGTCCCCACCCACAGGATCAAATGCACTATAAAAAAGACCAGATTCGTTACGCCCCTTTTCTAAGATAAAATTAAGAAGTTCGTAGTAGCTCTCTGTATAAGTAGCTTTCTTTTTGGGATCGGCAAAATGGAGGGTGACATATAATTCACCAAGTCCCGAAATAACTTCGCTACCGTGATCTCTCATTCTCAAGTACTCTACCTTAGTAAGGTCTTTTTCCCCGAGCAAATAATAATCCCCAATCTTTATCGCCCAATCCAAGTATTTTTTTTCACCTGTCATCCAAAAAACTCGTGAAAGAATTTGCAACATTTCTCCGTTCACCTCTTCCTCAGGAGCATTGTACTGCCCAAGCTTGTCTGCACCCTTTATCACTTCAAATTCAAGATGAAGATCGTCAAGCATCTCTAACATCCGATCCTTCCAAGGTGAGTCACCGATGTATTCAGTTATAGGTAATAATCCGTCTTTACAATATTCTGATGCACCGAAGATAATCCAGTCCATATTTATTGTATCTCTTTTAAAACCTTGCTTTGAAAAAGAGTAATCATCCGGCAAAGACCTTACTCTTGAAGTAATGCTTTTCTCTGTTTTTAGCATGTTAAGCATTCGCCCTTTGTACAGGTTTTTATCAAGCAAATATGCTGTCAAAACCATAAAGGGGTAATTATCTGCAGCATTATTATATGCATTCCAAGTATCAACCCCTTCGCTATTATCAAAATTTTCGGAAATCAGTTCTGTAGTGGAATCTGCTTTTTCAAGCCAGCCATTGACATATCTCAGGCATCTATTATAGCCTTCGTTGGCAATTTTTCCATTGATTACTGCATTATTGAAATCCTCCTTTCGTAACTTTTGAGTAGAGCAAGCCATTACAATGCATCCCAATCCCACAATCAGTAAAATTTCATTTTTCATACAGATTGATTTAATAGACTAATTGTTTAGCGTTTCAAGATGATACCCATTTCATTCAAACTTACTCTCCACATTCTAAATACCTTAAAGACCCATGCAGTATAAAATTTTACACTGCATGGGCTTACTTCTTTAGTTTAAATAGTTGTCATTTTGACCTAGTGCTGCCTCCGTATTACGTTCTATCTGAGACGCAGGAATGGGAAATAACTCCCAGTGAGCTTCTACCTTGTCTGGTCCAGACCATGTATTATACTTTGTAGTACGTTCATACCATTTTCCCATCCTCATCAATGTCATTCTGCGTGGATCCTCAAAAAGGAGTTCCCTTAATCTTTCATCTAGGATATAATCTATATCTACATCTCCGGATGCAACAGGAAGAGCTTCTGCACGATTTCTTATGACATTGATAGCAATTGCCGCATTGTTTTGATCATCATTACCCAAATAGGCTTCCGCCAACAATAAGTATGTTTCAGCCAACCTGATATGTTGCCAGTTTTTATGAGTACCACCACCTGAGGCCCAAAGCTCGCCCGTTTCTGGGTTTTGAATAGTTTCAGGCAAATGGTCTCCAGGAGTTGTCAACTTCATCCAATATGGAAGGTTATGCCATAAGGTATCGGTTTGATCTTTGAAAGCATTAAGAGACTGTCCGAAATAAGCTGAAGCAGGATTATCTACAATGTGATCACGTTTAATATTACATGGAGCATTCCGAATATCATTGTCCCAATTGTCTTTCCATATACCGTATTTCACATGATTCACAACGGAAATATACCCACCAGGCCTTCCTCCATTCTGTGTTGTCGGACCAAAAAAAGCCTTGACCCCATCAGGATCATTTGCAAACCAGTATAGTGGACCAAAAGCTCTTTCAAATTTAATATTGCCATCGGAACTATGACTTAAATTACCTCCTCCCGGAATTCCATAAGCAGTTTGCAGTGCCCAAATGGTTTCTTTGTTGCCTGATTGCCAATCAACATTTCCCCTTTGAAAAAGATCCCAAAATACATTTGTTTCAGCCACATCTGTCCTGCGACCAAAACGCTCTGTCATTAATTCAAAATTTGGATTATCAATTACCCATTTTGCCGATGTTATTGCTTTGTCAAATTGCTTTAGGCTTATATATACCTCAGACAGTATGTGATAAGCTGCCGCTTTTGAAACTCTTCCCGCTGCATCTACCTGATCAATGCCCGGTAAATTTTTGGAAGCAAAATCCAAATCATCTGCTGACTGCTGATACACTGCGTCTCTTGATTCAGCCCTCACGTAATCACGTTTGACTTCATTTACAACTTCCAAAACCAAAGGCACTCTTCCGTACATATTTGCAAGTGTTCGGTATGCAAATCCCCTGAAAAATCTGGCTTCTGCAATGTGCTCGATTTTCAAACTTTCAGAAGGATATTCTACTCCCTCTACTTTGTCTAATACCAAGTTCGCATTTTTAATAACGAGGTACATGCCATCCCACATTTTTTGACTTCTCTCGTTATCCGGAGTAATGGTGGCACCTCCTCTATAACCTATTTGCTCATTGACATTTCTGGGACTCATAGCCACATCTGTACCATGAAACATATAGGTGTAGTCCTGAGAGCCATCAAATTCGGCTTTTACAAGTCTGTACATTTCAGTAAGTGTTGATACAATGTCAGCCGATGTATTGTAAGAATTATCTGCTGTATATATATCAAGTGGTTCTTCTATTAAAAATTCATCGTCATTACACGCAAAAAATGTAAAGAAAATGTTTATCGCTATTATATATCTAATGTATTTCATCTTATATAGGATTAATTAAAATGATAGATTTATTCCAAATGTGTAACTTTTCAGTAGTGGGTAAGCGGTCATGAAACCATCACCTGTTTCAGGATCCAATCCATACCAATCAGTCCATGTGTATAAATTTTTACCACTTATAAAAATATTGAGATCTTGTATGTTGAGCTTCTCCAACAATGTTGAATTAAATTTATAGGCTAACGACACATCCTGTAGCCTTACAAAATTTCTCTGAAAGTATCTGTTATTTTGAACCGGATCATCATTAAAAAGCTCTTTGAATTGAGAATTCGGGTTCTGTGGAGTCCACCAGTATTGTGAATGTTCTACACCAAAATTATTTTTTCTTGCCAGGTCGTCTCTTTGGTCTCCTGTAGGGCCAGTAATAGCTCCGACATAATTATTCTTTCCTCCTTGGATAGAATTCAATAGTATCATCAATGAGAAGTTTTTCCATGTCAAGATATTCTTAATACTGAAACGATAAGAAGGGTCACTGTAACCTATTATTTTACGGTCATCTTGAGAGCTAATAACTCCATCAGGTTCTCCGGAAGGTCCGCTAATATCTTCATACTTATAAAGTCCTGGCCCTGAATTTGAAGGTATGTTATTATCTCCAAGTTGATACAATCCCAAAATATTGTAGGTGTAAATAGCACTTCTTGATTCACCAATAAAAAGACCTGAAGAGATCAAATCATCCTCTATGCCATCTCCGTTATCATCTTTACCAAGCAGAGAAACTATCTTATTCCTGTTTCTGGAATAAGTAATGGTACTGTTCCAACTGAAATTATCGCTCTGAACATTAATCGTATTTAAAGTAATTTCCAAGCCCTTATTTTTCATTTCCCCTAAGTTGGTAAATGTTGAACTTATCCCTCCCAGATTTGGAAGAGCTACGGGAAAGAGCATGTCATTAGTCTTGGTAGAATAAAATTCCACCACACCATTGATACGTGAATTAACAACTGAAAGGTCAAGACCTAAATTAAGTGATGATGTCGTTTCCCACTTCAAATTGTGATTTCCTAAGGTAGAAGTTGTTTGAGTAAAAGCTGAATTGCCACCAAATGTGTAGCCGAATGCTGAAGTCATCTGAGCCAATGTCTGATAGCGACTGACCGATCTGTTTCCATTTTCACCATAAGAAAGTCTTAATTTTCCATCGTTCAACCAGCTCACTTTATCCTTTAGGAATTTTTCTTCCGTGAACTTCCATCCAAAGGCAAGAGAAGGGAACTGAGCAAACTTATTGTTAGCTCCAAATCCAGAGAACCCATCTCGTCTTAGCGTTCCTGTTAATAAATACCTATCATCATAGTTGTATACTAGCCGCCCCATATAATATACACTCGTCTCTTGCTCCGCACCAGTTGTTGTGCTTTGTTTTTCAACAGAACCATCCTGTAACCTATTCCAATCAAGCCCTTGCAACGCAAACTCTCCAGATAATGCAGAAGTGTAATCTTCTGTGATCTTTTCTCGTCCTGAAGCCAATGTCAGGTCGATAGAATGTTTTTCCAGAAAGAATTTCCTGTAGTTGATCCGATGGTTAATTTGATAATCAAAATCATTCCAATGTTGTTTTTGAGCCTCCCCAGTGTCGCTGTTTCCGTGTGGGTTGTAGGTGTACAATCTATGTTGGCGATAGTCAGGAGTATAGTTTAATTTATACTTAAGATTTTTTACGAAAGGAACTTCCATGTCTACATAAAAATTTCCATAGAAGGTAGTGTACTTATCCACTTGCTCGGTATCTTGAAAAAACAATGGTGTTAAAAAACCATCAGGAAACAAAAAGAGGCTTCCGTCTTCATTATGAGATTTTGACAAGGGAGATTTTAGTAATATGTCGCCTAAGCTTGTAGCCTGCCCTTTATAGTCTGAAACTGTCATAAAGGTTTGAACTCCCGCCCTTAACCAATCAAAAATATCATAGTCAACATTTAACCTTGCAGACAATCTTTTGAAATTATCATTTTGCACGTATCCTTTTGAGTCGGTATGCCCTAGCGACATATAGGTCGAAGAGTATTTTCCCCGCGTCTGCATATTCACAGTGTTGTCAATTATGATTCCAGTTCTAGTAGCTGATTCTCTCCAGTCAGTATCTGTTCCATCGTTGAGACCTTCTACCTGATGCAGGGTAACTAGTGCATCCGCATCATTGTAATCAGGATTTGGTTGAAGGTAACCTGATTCTTCTGTATATGCCTGTCTCCACCATACATCTTTGTTTTTTTGAAGAAACTGTTCTCTATTCATTGGTGTCCAGGATTTCGTTGGAGTCTGAAAACTGTTTTTTCCTGAATAACTGAAAATTGGTTTTGATGTTGACTCAGCTCTTTTAGTTGTAATTATAATTACCCCATTTGCTGCTTGAGACCCATAAATAGCGGTAGAACTGGCATCTTTAAGAACTGTTACTGATTCAATATCATTTGGGTTAATAGATGTCATCCTTCCTCTAAATATTACATCATCCAGTACTATTAAAGGTGAGGTTGCCCCTCCCAGGGTATTCAACCCTCTGATAGACATAGTCGGCTGAGCACCTTGGGTTGTTGTAGCACCTACATTTAAGCCCGGTACTGCCCCCTGTAAAGACTGGGCAATACTTACATTTGAAGTTTGTCTGAAAGATTCAATATCAGCAGTGACTACAGATCCTGTTAAATCACTTTTTTTCATAGTACCAAAACCTACTACTACTATTTCCTCTAACTGCTCCGCATCGACCTCCATTTGAATGTCTATGGCACTCTGAGTCCCTACCAATATATTCTGGGTCTTGTACCCAACAAAAGAAATTGCAATAGTAGCTCCTTCTGAAAGACTTAATCTATAGTTTCCCTCCAGATCACTAGTAGTGCCATTAGTAGTGCCTGTCTCTATGACTGAAGCCCCAGGTAATCCCTCTCCATTTTCATCAGTGACTTTTCCAGATATTTCAATATCTGCGATGATCGTCATTTCAATTTCTTCTTCTACAGCCTCACCATCATCCTGTTTCATCCTGACAAAAATATTATTGTCAATGCGTTTGAAGCTTAACCCCGTTTTCTTTGAAATGACTCTTAATACTTTAAAAAACGATTCGTTTTTTACTTCCAAACTCAATTTTTGATTTTCATCAATCTGAGAATCATTGTAAGAAAAATTGAACTTGGTGCTATTTTCCAATTCTGAAAATAAGTTAACCAGCTGCACATCATTGAGTTGGACGGAAAGAAATATTTCTTCCAGACTCTTATTTTGTGCCTCTCCCGAAGAAGCAATAAGCATCGTGCCAAATAGGATTTGGATGCAAAGACCATAAAAGGCGCACTTTGTCATAAACCAAATTGTGTGTAAATTTGTTCTCATGTAATTTGATAGTTTAGTGAAACATGTTTTCATTGAACAGTCTTCTCTAAGATTGTTGCTGCAACCTTAGAGTCAAGTGATAAAGCCAATGTTTTTTTAAGCATTGGCTTTTAACTTGTATTGAATTTAGTTTTTTTCATTTTTTTGGATTTTTACTGTCTTATTAATCAATTTAAACTCGATGAGGTTTGAAAAGCTAAAACCCCTCAATACATTCTCTAAGCTCTGGTTATCAAACGCTCCATTAAACTTCCCCTTAATTTGGATATCTTCATCAATTTGAATAGTTACACCATACCATTTTTCCAACCTATTTACAACTTCATCAAATGATGCCCTTCTGAAAACTATCTTTCCATCTTTCCAGGCGAGATGTTCTGATAAATCACACTTTTCTTTAACCACTCTACCAGTTACCTTATGAAGGCTTACCATTTCATCGGGCAACAAAACCACATCCTCTAGTTTATTAGAATCCAATCCATTCTGAACACGCACTTTACCAGTAGCCACCATCACCTTTATTTCGTCCTCATCTGAATATGCATTAATATTAAAAGAAGTTCCTAAAACCATTGTCTGTACATTGTTTGTGGTAATAATAAAAGGTTTGTCAGGATTGGGATTCACTTCAAAGAATGCTTCTCCAATCAGGCTGACTTCCCTTGTTTCACCTTCAAATTCGGATGGAAATAAAAGTTTACTTCCATAATTCAATTTTACTTCTGTCCCATCAGGCAACCTGAAAGTTTTTTTCTCACCATATTTGGTTTGCTTAGATACCATATAGGTAGTAGATACCAAATCTTCTGTTTTCTGATTTTCCACAACATAGAACAATGCTGCAAATCCAAGCAAAACAGCCACAACAGCAGCTATTTTTAGTGCGCCACTGAATTTGATTTCTTTTTTGCCAGATTTCTTTATTATGTTTTCCAATACCTCCAGTTTCTCATCAGATGTAGGATATACGCTATTTTTATATTCTAAGGAGTCAATAATTCCCTTTGCGAGGTAGATTATTTGAGCATTTTTAGGATGTTTTGCCATCCAATTCTTCCAGAAATAATTGCACTCAGGAGACGGATTAGTCACCCACTCGATAAAATATTCATCGTTTAAAAAATCTTCCAGACTATACTCACTATAATTCATATCCAAGAGGCTACCTACTTGTATAAGACAGAAATGAAAATAGTGCCTACACTTTTTTTAGGTTTTTTTTATTCAGATAAAAAGAGAGCCTATAAATAGGCCTATTATCTCCGAGACATTGATGTTCTCTTTCATTTTTTTAACAGCACGGTAAACCAAAATACGAGCGTACTTCACTTTTGAAAACCCCATCAATTTTGAAACCTGTACATATGAAAACCCTTCATAATAGTAGTACATAATAGCTTCCTTCTGCCTCGAAGAAAGTAGATTAAGGTTTTTAGACAGTATGTCTTTGACTCTTGCATTCATCTGATTGTTGATGAAGTTTTGTTCAGGAGAAATGACTACCTCAAAATCATAATTATCAAGATTAACTGAGTTATTTGCAAAGAATAAATTTTTAGATTCAGCTCTAATTATCCTCCTGCGAAGTGATGAGAATAAATAAAACTTAATAGAAGTCGTATCACCAAGCCTACTTTTATTTTTTCTCATATCCACAAACATATCCTGTATATGATCCTTTACACTCTCCCTATTTTGACAAAAACGGTGTCCATAATTAAACAGTTGAGAGAAATAATTTTCATAAATGTGCACGAAAGCCGACTCATCATCTTCTCTAAACTTTTTCCATATTTCACCATCGGACATTTCCAAAAATATATCTTGCTGTCCATGAGGAGCTACAAAGTGACTTCTTTCCCCGTCGTTTATTGATTTTTCCGATGATAATTTTTTGAAAGTCAACTTACAAGTATTTAAAGTGTGTCAAAAAGTAAAAAATATTTCTATACACATAATCTATGTCTATACATAAACATCAATCAGCCCCTTCAATAGGATTTGACTCTTTCTATCATTATTTTCTTTTCTTCGTCCTTCAATAATTCTTCAATCAGGTGTTTGGATCTTTGTTCGAAAAGAACCTTATCCGGTCGTATAATCTCAACTTTGTTTTTCACAAGCAACTCAAGGCATTCTTGTACAGATTGAGCCCAATACTGTTTTTGAATTGGTACTGAGGATTTAGCAGCTGTTTCAATCCATTCTTTTTCCTGCTCAGATAAAGCATCCCAATATTTAGTACTGATCACCAATACATCCGGAATAGATGTATGCTCGTCCAGAGTATAATATTTACATACTTGAAAATGGTTTGAGGACACCAATGATGGAGGGTTATTTTCCGCACCATCCACTACACCCTGTTGCAATGCTGTATATAGCTCTCCAAAAGCCATAGGTGTAGCAGATCCCCCTAAGCTATTCACCAATTCAATTGACATCTGTTGATTCATCACTCTGAGTTTCAATCCTTTCAAATCATCAGGTGTCCTGATCGGCTTGTCTTTGGTATAAAAACTCCTGCTTCCTGCATCGTAGAAACACAATCCACGAAGCAAAAAATCACTACTCCCCTCTAGCATTTCCTTTCCAACTTCACCTTCGAGTACATTAAACAAGTGCTCCTTATCCCTGAAAAGGTATGGAATACCAAGAACTTCATAGCTTGGAGAAAAATTTGCCATAATGCCAGCACTTACCTTTGTAATGGCAATACTACCTATTTGAAGCAATTCCAGTACTTCTCTTTCACTTCCCAATTGCCCATCCGAAAATATCTTGATTTTTAATTTTCCTCCAGATATCTCAGCCAATTGACTTTGAAAATAGACTATCCCCTTGTGTACAGGATGAGTCTGAGGAAGGCTATGAGCCAAAAACAATGTTTTAGTTTTAGACGATTGGTTACATGAGCCTAAAAGAAAGCTTGCTACTGAAAAGCCTAATACAAGAATTATTTTCGTCATTTATCTATATTATTATACAAAATTGAAATAGCATTCGCAGCGAGTTGCACAATGGATTTCTTTTCTACATATTCAAAAAAAGTGTTTGGTATCATTAAAAGTTAATAGCAGCACCACCATCTACAGGCAAAACCACTCCAGTAATGTACTTAGCAGCTGCTGAAGCTAGAAATACTGCCGCATTACCAATATCCTCAGTTTTGCCAAAGTGATCCATTGCAATGCGATTGGTGATCTGCTGTTTTCTTGCTTCATCTTTACTGATGGCATTTAAAAACATATTGGATTCAATCCATCCGGGTGCAATTGCATTTACCCTGACATTGTATTCTGAATATTCAGTAACCAAGGAATTAACCAGACCAGTAAGAGCAGATTTGGATGTGCCATAAGCAGATACACGATCAATACCGAAAAGACCTGCCATCGAACTAATCATTATAATTGCACCTTGCTTTCTTTCGATCATATACCTGACACATTCTCTGGTCAAGCTAAATACACTTATAAGATTAGTTTGAATTATTCGTTCAAAATCTTCATCAGTTGTTTCTTGTGCCCATGCCTTATGATGGATTCCGGCATTGTTTACCAAAATATCTATGGCTCCAATGTTATTTTCAATTTCCTCAACCAACTTCGGAATACTACCTCTATCTGTGATATCATGAACCTGATATAACGATTGCTCTCCCAACTCCTTACTTGCTTCTTGCAATACACTTTCACGCCTTCCTGTGATCACCACCCTTGCACCAGCTTGAACGAAGGCTCTTGAAATACCCAAACCTATTCCTGTACCACCTCCTGTTACCAGCGCTAGCTTGCCTTCAAGTGAAAATACTCCTAAGTTGATTTTGACCATTATTTTATTTCTGTTAAATACTCGTCTAGAAACTTAAACCCCCACCCAGGGCGATCGTGTGGTATTGCATAACCGTCACTTACAAGCATAGGGTGATCAATTAACGGGTCGACCCAATCAAACGATTCCGCTCCCACTCCATTTGAGATTGTACACAACAAGGGTACGTCATAATCTTTGTAATAATGGGGTAGCACCGGAAGATGAAAGCTCTTGGCCAAGGCAGCACTTTCTCGCCAAGCCTCCACTCCGCCAATCCTTAATATATCCGGTTGCCAAATATCAATGGCATTGCGTGTCACCAATTCACGGAGAGGCAAGGTGTCATACTCTCTTTCTCCCATGGCCAATGAAATTCCTGTCTGATTTTTAAGAATTTGGTATGCCTGAAAGTCTTGATGATGGACGGGTTCCTCAAACCAATTGATGTTTAATTCACGTGCACCGTTAGCCAGTTTTATTGCTGAAGGCAGATCCATTCCCTGATTGGCATCCATCATGATATCCACTTTATTCCCAACTGCCTCTCTTACCATTTTTAATCGCTCCAGATCGGTGCTTACTTTTGGAGAGCCTACTTTTATTTTTACCGCTTTAAATCCTCGCTCTGCGTAGTTAGTCACTTCCTCTATCAACTCATCAATAGAATAGGAGATCCAACCACCACTTCCGTAAAGAGCCACTTTTTCCTGATGAGTACCTAAAATTTTATGAATAGGCAGTCTCAAAAATTTACCCCAAGCATCCCACATGGCAATATTTATGGCTGCTTGTGCCCATCTTAACAATCCCTGATTACCAAAATACTCATTTAATGCTTCTAGCCTTTTATTAACAAGACCAGTTTCGTTGGCATGATATCCTTTCAATACTTCCGATAAATCTTTTAGTGCACCAATGATAGCGTTTGGTGAATACTGAAATGACAGCAAATAGGATTCTCCAACAATCTCATTCTCCAGTTGTATCCGAACTACAATAAATGACAATTCGGTCAGTGTATGAGTGGCATCAGAAATAGGGTTCTTCAGTTTCGAATACGCTCTATATAATTTCACATTTTTTATTTGCAAATCCTTCATTCTTAATTCTTATTTATGAATTCCGTTAAAAGCTTCTGTTGACCAATAGACATTTGCAATATTATGTTCCTTATAATTAATTGCTTTCAACTATTTTAGTAAAAAAGTACACTATTTTGTGTATAATAATAGACATTATCACGGTTGATTTATTATGGAGAATTTTGCTCTTAAAAAAACCGCCAATTCATTGCTAATTTTGGAGAAAAAAATCTTGTAATCTCTCTATGCACAATCAACCGTGATAATGTCTAATATTAAACCTAACCCGTTGTGCTAATTAAGTGATAGCGACTTTTAAATTGTTTATTGGTCTGTTGAAATCAAATTTGTTGATAAACTGGATCAATGTCAATGCGGTGATTTTAGCCAAAATCCTGGTTTTAAATCCCAAGAAAGATTTAGCATAATTTCTTCGGATCATAAACTGATCACAAAGTTGAGAAAACAATGTTTCTAATCGTTTTCTGGTTTTTCTGAAAACCCATGCTTGCTTTTGATAGGTTTTTTGGTTGTTTCTTTTAGGAGTATCCAA
>NZ_JBDKWG010000099.1:0-827 GCF_040151475.1 Reichenbachiella sp. MALMAid0571
GCTACCGCCGGAACTGCAAGTACTACCAATGCTACTGCCGCTAACCTTGCCGCTGGTAGCTACTGGGTACTCGTTGAAGATGACGACAGCCCTGGTACGTGTCTGGCTAAAATATCGGCTACTATTATTGATGACCCTGCCGAAATATCTGTTGACGACTTTACTCCGGTGGCTTCCACTCAATGCAGCCCTGGAAATGGTACTGTCACCGTAGATCAAATTACTATCAACGGGGTAGTTACTACTGATCCGGCTGTGATGGCAGATTATACTTTCCAACTTTGGAACAGTACCAATACTGCCAAATTAAAAGATTTTGACATCACTGCTGCTGGTCCTGCTACTTTCCCACAGGCCACTGACCTGCTTGGAGGTACTTACTACATCAGAGCTGTAGAAAATGCTGCCACAGCTTGTTCTTCTCCTGGTAAACAAATTACTATTGGTGAAAACTTTACTCTGCCTGTTTTAGCTATTACAGAAACCCCTAATGCGGCTTGTACTGATGGTACGCCTGATGGACAACTTGCTGTCAATGTAACCAACCATGACGGAAATACTTACTCATACCAGTGGTATTTGGGTGTCGGTACTGGAACACCACTGGCGAACGGAGTAAACCCAACAGGTCCTAACGAATCTAACCCGGCAGGTGTAACCACTGCTAATGTTTCCGGACTCTTTGAGGATACTTATACCGTAGTGGTCACTGTAACAAACTCCGGTGGGTCTCTTAGTGAAGGTTGTACCGCTTCCACTCAGTTTACACTTACCTCTGATCCTACGACCATTACCCTAGACCCCTCTTTCACGCTAACCAATATCAG
>NZ_JBDKWG010000100.1:0-15037 GCF_040151475.1 Reichenbachiella sp. MALMAid0571
AATCAAATCCTGGATGGCACCAGTTTTTACCCTCAACTTCTGGGCAAAGAAGCCAAAGCCAGAGATTGGGTTTTTTGTAGCTATGCGCCAAACTGGGGAAATTTCACCCCTAAAACCTATGTGCAAAACACAGAGTGGAAATTGTACCGCAGTGGAGAGTTCTACAATTTTAAGGCAGATCCAATGGAGCTAACCAGCATTGCTGATAGTGAATTGAGCAAAGATCAACTGGAGTTGAAAGCAGGTTTTCAGAAGGTTTTGGATGAAATGAGGTGAGGTTGAGAAAGTAAACCTGAGTGTATTTTGATTTTCTACCTACAACTTTTAGCTTGTGTGTAAGAGTTTATGTATTGGTTTTTCTGTAGTATTTTTTTCTTAACCAAAATGAAACACGAACCAATAAAATCAATGCTGGAACTTCAACCAAGGGGCCGATGACTCCTGCAAATGCTTGTCCTGAATTCAGTCCGAAAATGCTAATTGCAACAGCAATAGCCAATTCAAAGTTGTTCCCTGCGGCTGTAAACGCAACTGAGGCTGTTTTGTCATATTCTGCTCCCATTGCTTTGGTAAAGAAAAAACCAATAATGAACATTAGGGTAAAATATACAAGCAAAGGAACTGCAATGATTAAAACGTCCATTGGAATTTCAACAATCAACTCGCCTTTTAAGGAAAACATAACCACGATGGTAAACAAAAGTGCTATTAAGGTCATTGGTGAGATAGCAGGAATGAATTTTTTGGTGTACCATTCTTCGCTCTTGAGTTTTACCAAAACCTGACGACTCAAAATTCCCAATAAGAAAGGAATTCCCAGGTAAATGGCTACACTTTCGGCAATAGTCCCGATCGAAATATCTACGATAGCTCCTTCAAACCCAAAATAGGGAGGAAGAATAGTTATAAAAATCCAGGCGTAAAAGCTGTAAGCAAAAACCTGAAAAATGCTATTCAACGCTACCAATCCTGCTCCATATTCGCTGCTGCCTTCGGCCAGGTCATTCCAAACTAAAACCATTGCGATACAACGTGCCAGCCCAATCAATATCAAGCCGGCCATGTATTCAGGGTAATTTCGTAAAAATGTAATTGCCAAAACGAACATTAAAACCGGGCCAATTATCCAATTGAGTATTAGCGAAATGGAAAGGATTTTTGTGTTGCGGAAGACTTTAGGTAACAAGGCATAGTTCACCTTTGCCAAAGGCGGGTACATCATTAAGATCAAACCGATAGCAATAGGAATGTTTGTGGTTCCACTGCTGAATGAGTTGATAATATTGGGGAATGCTGGAAATAAATAACCAATGCTGACACCCAAAGCCATGGCGACAAAAATCCATAAAGTCAGGTTTCTGTCAAGAAAGCTTAAGCTTTTAGTTTTTGCCATTTTTAAGATTGGATTTGAGAGAAAATGTAAAATATTTCAGTGGCTATTTGCAGGCTTCTTTCGTTGTATTTTTCAGCTTGTTGTGGTGTGTTGTCAAATAGCTTGGGGTCTTCATAGGTGATTGGGATTCTTTTTTCAGCCCCTACAATAAATGGGCATCCACCATCTGCTTGTGAACAGGTCATTATAGCCGCAAACTCAGATTTTGGATTAAAATCATCATCCAATTTTTTGGAAAATCCGATTACCGGGGATTCGTTTCCTGAATATTTGATGCTATAAATAGGATTGTTGGTTTCGGCAATCGTATTTATTTCAAAACCTGTGTTTCTAAGTGTCTCTGCCACCATGGGAAAAAGAGCTGTACTTTCTGTTCCACCTGAATAACAAAACACATTTTTTATTTTAAAATAATGAGCAATTGTTTGCGCCCAAACCTGCGATAAATGACTTCTTCGGGAATTGTGGGTACATATAAAATTGAGGCGTATTTCTTGATTGGAATCAACTTTTTCCTGAACAAATTCTATTAAGGGCTTTAGAATTTCTTTGCGCTCTTCTGGAATAGTCTCAATATTTAATGTTGTGATGATACTCTCTATTTTTTTGAATAATGACATTTTGATTGATGTTTTGATAATTATTAATTCACAGCAAGCGTAACAATGGATATAATTTTTAAACTAGACTTATGTTAAATTAGCAACATTTGCTATTTGGTGCGCAGGAATTTGTTGATTGAATTTTCGACAGTTTAAGTTTTGGTTTTTGAACAGGAACTCCGCAATTTTCTTTGGCCAGACAATCCGTTTGTTTTGAAGTGAGTAAAAAGTTGATGCCGTCAAAATCCAATCCGAATTTCCCGATTGTTTCAGCTTGATATTCCACTTCGATTTCCAAATCTCCTATTCCCAGAGTCTTTTCTGAAAGCGCAATGATTTTTAATAATTTTTCCGGATGCAACCTGTGGTTGTAGTCATTGGCATTCCAAAGTTGAAAGTTTACAACTTCTTCATTACGAACGGTTCCGCCGCAATCAATAAAGTGTTTGGTGATTTTCCCAACTTCTGTAACATGGAAGTGCTCAGGTACCAATTCTCCGTTGGGCAATTGAAATGCCATTTTTTTCAATTGCATTAATTTAGTTTTTACTTCTGAAAGCTTCATAGTTATTATTTAATTGTAATATTACGATTAAATAATCAAACATCAAACTGTTTTTAAGTTTGAATAAAAAAACTTGATTCGTAATTGTTTTTTGGACGTTTGTATCTCATCATTGTTCGAGTGCCGGGCTGCTCATTAAGCTATTTCTTCCCATGTGATTGTTAAGTACATAATGCATTCTGTCCACCTGATTATTAGTGAAAATATTCATAATTTCATCATCACTATAGTTCATATAGTTACTAATCATGACGAATTCTCCTGAACATCCTTCAAAGGAATTTCTTCCAAAAACAGTAACGTCAACTGCGGGTGTATCATTACAATAATCATTGAGTTCACAATTTCCTGAGCCCCAAGTATGCAATAAGCTAAGGTAATGTCCCATTTTGTGGGTCAGTGTGCGACCATACCTTGCCTGACATTCAATATCAGATTCGCCAAAATGAATCCAGTTGATCAAAATACCTTCTGCATCGTCCTCACCGGGTAAAGAAAGAAGGTGGGTTCCGGGTAAGTCAGTCTCCGGGCCGGATGCCATTCCCAGTGCCAGACATTCTGTTTCTGTAGGTAATGGGGAAATCCAAACGTGCAGAAAACAATGTCAAACGAGTTAATGAGATAACTGAAGAGGGGCAAATTAATGACATTGGGAAAAATGTCACTTAATATACAATACCAAACTCCATTCCATCAGAACTTTAACACAGATAGCTTTGCGAGCATAAAAGGTGGTAATCGCTTCTCTTTGGGATTGTATTACAGCTTTTCTTTTAAGAAGAATGAGATGGAATTTATAAACAACGAAAATTGAAGAATAAGTTAGATCAATCATAGGCCGAATAAAAATCAGAGCAAACGCATTTAAAATTTCTTATTATTCCCTGACTTGATCAGGGGTCTCTTAGGGTAAACTGTGACTTTAAAAGATACCGAAACTGGTGCGGTAAGGAAGGTTTATTTTTAAATGCGTTTGCCCTGAAATAAAAAAAATGGTTTTTTATTTCTACATTGTGATCACTATATTTCCCTTTTTATGTCCTTGATCAATATACCTGTGTGCTTCGGCTACTTGTTCCAATGGGTAGCATTTGTCTATTACAGATTTTATCTTATTTTCTTCGAAAAGCACTCTTAATTCCTGTAGAAAAGCCTGAATTTCAGCTACAGGCAACAGGCCCGTAGCTGAAAACTTCGCTTTCTTTTTACTACCTGTTAGTGATGTCCAAAGCATTTGGATTAGCAAGGGAAGTTTTATGACAGGCGATATGTAGGCTCCATTTTCAGTTAAGGAGTCTTTGCATTTTGAAAATGAAAGCTTGCCTACTGTATCATATATGATGTCATAAGTTTCGCCAGTAGCGGTAAAGTCTTCCTTGGTATAGTCAATCACCTTGTCTGCTCCCAGAGATTTTACCAACTCTATGTTGGCGGTACTACATACTCCTGTTACTTCCGCTTCAAAGTGTCTGGCAAGCTGTACTGCGGCTGTTCCCAAGCTGCCTGACGCACCATTGATCAATACCTTTTGCCCCGGTTGAATATTACCCAGATTTTTAAGGAAATTCATAGAAGTAACAGCTCCATCGCAGATAGGTGTAGCTTCTTCGCAGGTGATATTGTCTGGTTTGGCTGCTATAATTCCATTTTCTGCTACACATACATATTCGGTATTGGTACCAGTACCAAATATTGATTCTCCGAAAACGGAATCACCAACTTTAAATAAGGTGACGTCTTTGCCAACCGTTTCAATTTGTCCGGCAAAACCTGTACCTGGTGTGGCGTGTTTTGGTTTTGTAATGCCTGTAAAAAGGCGACCGAAATAAGGCTTTCCTGTTCTCATCATGCTATCAGCTGTCGTCACAGATGAAGCATGAATTTTCACTAATACTTCATTGTCTTTGGGTGTAGGTTTATCTACCTGCTGAAGTTGAAGCACATCGGGTCCTCCATACTTTGTGGTTACTATTGCTTTCATTTTCTTAAATTTTAGTTTGTGCAGAGTGTGATTTTTGTTTTGCAGTTTCATTATTTTAAAAGATGAAGCAAAACTAAACCCGGTAGAGTGCCCTGCTGTTCGTGATTATAAATCCGAACAACAAAGGACATTTTTTATGGTAGCTAATAATGTGTTTTATACAACTGCCGGAATGCCTGCCTGGATGGTAGTCAGGAATCTGGCAGTTGTATAACCTCTTTTAAGTCAGCCTTACTTTGAGCTTGCAATTCTTATTCAAATTCAACAACATTGGCACTCACCGTTATCGTTCTTTTATAATAAAAAGGAAAAGCCCCACCTACATGCTCTTCGGTTACCAGATTGACCAGAGCTTTGGAGCCTGATTCCAGATTGGCAGCATCTACCATTTCTTTGTATGCATTGGCATAAAGTTGTCGCTTTTTCACCCCGCCAAATATCAATACATATTCAACTTCTGAACTGCCACTTACCCTTTCCAGTACTTTGTAGTTGCTCGTGGAGAGGGTTACCTGAGTAGTGTTTTGGTTCTGATTTAGCATGTACGCACCGCTCACTCCGCAGGAGTTTAAGAATACTACAAATGCAATGGCAATTAACGAATAAGATAATTTTTTCATTTTTTTAAATTTTAGAGTTTTAAATTGATTTTAAACCGGGTTCACCGGATTTTTTTAGTTTATTAAAAGATTATAATATGTTTTTATGATTCTTTTAACCTGATGTCAGTAATTTTTTTCTAAAAAAAACAATGAGTAACAGCTGACTTGTACTTTAGTTCTTTTGTTTTTATTACAAGGCAAAACTAGAGCGGTATTATGAAGTAGGTGTTCGGGATTATACACAGAGGTTCGAAATTATAAATGTGGACAAAATAGAACCGGGGACTAATACCAGATGAGATGTAGCTATTATTGCTTCAGAAACTGCTTTGGTGTAAGTCCTGTTTCTTTTTTGAAATAGGTATTGAAAACAGTTTTCGAATTGAATCCACTATCATAGGCCAGCCCTATCAATGTAACATGGGAATTCTTGGGGTCTTTGGCGATTTGCTTAAAAGTTTCTACCCGATAGTGGTTGATGAATTCGTTGAAATTTTTCCCCAACTGGTCATTGATCAGCCAGGAGAGTTGGTTGGGGTGAATGTCGATTTGGTTAGCCAAAGAGCGCAGGGATAAATTCGGGTCAAGATATGGTTTCTCCACTTGAATATGATCTAACAACCGTTTGGAATAGCTGGCAATTTCACCTTCATTCAATATCTCCTTCTTTTTCTTGGTTTTTGGACTGGTTGAATCCAGATTAAAAATCACTTTTTGGTATTCCGCATACCTTGGGTCATCTTTTATCGCATTGACCATAGGATCAGCAAACCTCAGCATGAGCAAAGAAGATTTGTTTTCTATTCCCTGCCTGATCCATTCAAATGCTTTTTCTGTTTCACTCATTATGGCATACATCATAAATAGGTATGAGTCTGCAGTAAAACCATCCGGTTCTTTTGATTGCTCTATCAACAGATTCAAGTATTTAGCGGTGTTCGCTTGATCTTTTTTGAGTGCATAAGCCAGCGCAATTGCACCTGTTTTCTCACCAAGAATTACAATGTCAGAAAACTCACCGTCAAAATAATGAATCACTTCATCATAGCGTTCCAACTTCAATAAACACAAATACGTCACCGCATGGGCTGGTATGTTTTTAGGGTTTGCTTTCAGACAGCTATTCAACTGTTCAAGCGACTTGGAGTAGTTTTCAAGCATGTAATCTAGGTAAGCACTAAAAAACAAGGTTTCCTGCGACAATGGATCAATGCTTAGTGCAATATCGAGGTGTTGACGAGATTTCTCTTTTTCGCCTGATAAAATGTACAAAAAGGACATAAACTGCTGTGCTTCTACATAATTTGGATTGATTTCAATGGCCTTTTTGTTATGTTTATACGATTGGTTAAAATCGCAGGCAGTGAAAAAAGACAGATTGGCCAGTTGATGGTATGCTCCCGGAAGTTGATCATCAATTTGAAGTGCTTGGTTGATGAGTTGTGCCGTTTTGCCCCACCCTTCTTCAAAAGACATAAACCCACAAGTAGCCATAAAGCTATAGGCATCAGCAAGTCCTACAAGTGATTTGGTGTGATTTGGATCAAGTTCGAGGGCTTTTTGATATAGGGAAATAGCGATTTGCATGTCCTCCAGATTCCATTTGTTGGAATGAAACTTAGCTTTCAACGAGTATTCGTACGCATCTATGCTGTCCGTTTGTTTCTTGACCAGATGTTCCTGAATTTCGAAGTGGCCAAAATGTTCCCTCAATTTATCTGCGATCAACAAACTGACTTCATCTTGTATTTCGAAAATATTTTCCAGTTTCCTGTCCCAGGTTTCCGACCAAAAATGAAAGTCATCTTTGGTCTGTATTAATTGTGCGGTAATCCTGACCAAATCGCCAGACCGCCGGACACTACCTTCTAAAATAGCTGATACGTTGAGTTCCTTTCCAATTTGTTTGATAGGAATATTTTTGTTTTTAAAAAAGAACGAAGATGTTCTGGAGGTCACTTTCAGGCTTTTGATCTTGGCCAATGCATTGATGATTTCCTCTGTGATGCCGTCACTAAAATATTCATTTTCTTCACTTGTGCTCATGTTTACGAAAGGAAGCACGGCAATGGTCTTGTCGTTCGTTTTTTGTTTCCCTTTCAGTTGAGAAGCTTCAGGAATTATGATGCCATCATTGGCAACTGCGAATACTTCCACTGGTTGGCTGATGTTTTTGAGTTCAAAATGTCCCAGTGAAACTGTGGAAATATCCTTATGGTTTTTTAGTTCGTCATTTAGTTTTTCCGATAAGAGAATGGCACCAGCCACACCCATACTCTCAATTCTGGAAGCAAAATTTACTCCATCACCATAAATTTCTGTTCCGTCAAATACGATATCTCCCACATGCAGGCCGATACGCAGAGGAACTGGTTCTCCTTTTTGCAAGGATTTTTGCAGTGCTATGGCACATTGAACAGCTTCCACACCACTCTGAAAGACACTGAGTGTACCATCTCCGAAATACTGAACGATTTCACCGTTGTATGTTTTATGGTTTTGTTGAAATTCCTCACGGTGATGCGCTCTTATCCTGACAGCTGCTTTTTCATCCTGCTGCATCAAAGCAGTGTACCCCACTATATCGGTAAACATCACGGCAGCAAGTCGGCGGGTCTTTTGGTTTTTCAAATCTGTAAAAGCTTGACAAGAGGATTATTAAAAGCTAAAAATACAATAATTTCTTAACTTAAAGTTGGCTGAGAGGTTCAACTTTTTTGGAAGGAAAATTCGACAGGCTACACGACTGTTTATTGGATTAGGCTCTTTTAAATTTAGGGATGTTTGTCCTTAAATATATTTAGGTTAATTTTGGGATAGCTATCCTAAAAATTGAAATATGGCTTTTGATAAAAATATTCTTGCTGGTAGAATTATAGATGATAACACATGGTGGGAAGATGGCAGGATACCTTTCTACGATGAATTTAGTAAGCGGAGATACTACAGGGGTTTCTATGAATTAGTAACACAAAAATTTCCACATCGGGCAGTAGTGTTAATGGGTCCTAGAAGAATTGGTAAAACAGTGATAATGTATCAGGCAATTCAAGACTTGATTGATTCTGGTATTAGTCCGAAAAACATATTCTATTTCAGTTTGGATACACCGATCTATACTAATATGCCTCTTGAAGATTTAATTAATGATGGTCTCTCAATTAATGACGCAAAACTTGAAGAGTCTTACTTTTTCTTTGACGAGATACAATATCTAAAAGATTGGGAAATACACCTGAAATCACTGGTGGATAAAAACCGAAAATCTAAATTCATCGCTAGTGGGAGTGCAGCAGCAGCACTAAGAATGAAGAGTATTGAAAGTGGTGCAGGAAGGTTTACGGATTACTTTTTACCACCCTTAACTTTCTCAGAATATATAGATCTAAATGGTTACAACGGTATGTTGACGGAAACGGAAGTTGATTTCAATGGGCCAAGAAGATTTTACAAATGTGTTGATATTGAGAAATTTAACAATCACTTTGTTGACTATATAAATTTTGGAGGGTTTCCTGAAATTGCATTAAATTCTGAAAAAGTAAAAAATCCAGAGCGGGTCATTCAGAAGGATATTACGGATAAAGTCATAATGAAAGATTTACCAGGCTTGTTTGGTATTGAGAATACTTTGGAACTTCAACAGTTTTTTAATGTATTATCCTATAGGACAGGTGAAATTCTTGATTACAAAAAAGTTTCTCAAGAAACGAAAACGGATAACAAAACGATTAAGAAATACATCAAATATTTAGAAGCAGCCTTCTTAATTAAAGTGTTGCATCGTGTAGATATTTCAGCCAAAAGGTTTAAGAACATTACTCAGTTTAAGGTTTACCTGACCAATCCTAGTTTATACACAGGGTTGTTTGGACGTATAAAAGATACAGATGAAAGGTTTCCTCATTTAGTTGAAACGGCAGTATATGCTCAGTACTTGCATCGGGAACATGAATTCTTAAGGTATGCTAATTGGAAAAGTGGAAAGGATGAGGGAGAGGTCGATTTAATTCAAGTGAGTAATAATTTCCAGGATGTTCAATGGGCTGTAGAAGTTAAATGGTCAGATAGCCCCAAAGCTGGTAAGCTTAAGCAATTCATGTCTAAAAATAATTTGCGTAAGGGTGTAATAACAAGTAAAACTAAGTTTGAAGATTATGAGGACTTACTCATTGTTCCAAATAGCATTTATGCTTATGTGGTTAGTAAAAATGCTTTAGATAAACTGGATGAGGAGATTCTTTATTGAGCTTAAGATTGAGTGGATGCCCTTACACTCTATAAACAGCTTAGATTTAATTATTATTAAATTTCTGTCTTCAAATCACCTGATCTTCAAATCCTCTTTCATTTTCATAATGAAATTTTCAAGGGCATCTTCCCAGGTTTCGTCGGCATCCCACTTGTCTCCTGTATATACATCTTTGGTGTATAGGTGCTTCACATAGTACTTATACACCGGAGCGTTTACAGGAATGCTGCGGAGTGTGATTTTTCCATCCTTATTTTTTACAGTGACAAATTCAGATTCAGAAGGATCAATTTCATAGTCCAGCATTTTGCGGATGTTTGTCCCGGTAGTATTCAGTTTGAGTAGCACATATTGAAAGCCCTGTTTGTACAATTCTTCGTCGGAGCTGGCTTCCGTTAGTTCATATTTGAGAGGGTAAGACTTCATGATGTTTTCTAACTTGGTATTGTCTCTTACCACATTTTTGTTGTATTCTAATATTTCTTTTTCTACACTTTTGTTGATTGCGCCTCCCGGCCTGTTATCTGGTATTTCTACTACAGTGTTTTTTGGAATGGCCAGTTTATCTACTTTGAGGTCTCTGGCATACGTAGGAATCCTGCGACCTTTGATGATGTCTGCATCTTCAAAAAACTCCGGAAGGTCAGGTATTAGGAAATTAGTTTTTGGTTGTTTGGCACGATAGACATCTTTGCCCAGTGTTTTGAGTGCCTTGTCATAATCTTTGGCCTGAGTTTTCCAGGCGTTTTGCCCGTTGGAGATGAAGGAATTTTCACTATTGAAAGGAGTAATCACTATTACAAACCGTTCTGTGACTTTACCGGCTATCTTCAATGGCACCTGACTCAATAGGATAATATTCTTTACCTGTCTTTTTTCCAATTCATTGGAGAAAAAGAGTGCAGGATCGTTACCAGCTTTGAGGTCGTCCATAAAATAATATGCAACGGCATCTATTCCCATTTTCTTAAATTGGCTATGGGCGGTTTCTGAAAAGGTTTTCCAGTCTCCTCTTTCAGGTGTATTTCTGGATTTTGGTGGTACCGATACGAACACAGCCGTTTTTGTAGAAAGTAGGTCGTCTGGTAATTGATTGTTGTAATCCAGAAAACGGAATCCTGCTATGTTGATTTCATCCTCTATTTGCTGGGCAAAAACTCCAAAAGGGATTAGTACCAAAACCAGGATTTTTAATTTTAACTTCATTTTCTTAGAATTTAAGTGACATTCGAATAACTTCAAATTTACAACGTTGAAAAATAGATAAATTGAATGTAGTCCCAAAATAAACTTGAAGATTCGCTCCATTATATTTCCAGCCTTTGTTTTTGTGTTTTGGTTTGGTCAGGTCAATTCTCAAATCAGAGACGAACTGATTTCCAACCTGCAAATACTTTCTTCGGAAGAAATGGGAGGCAGGTTGCCCGGGACTAAAGGGCATCTAAAGGCTCGGGAATTTATCATAACTCGGTATAAACAGATCGGATTAACTCCTTTTGGTGGTGAGTTTGATCAGGAATTTTCCTTTCAGGCAGGTGATCTTAAGCTGATCGGCCACAATATACTTGGATCTGTGATGGGGAAAACGGATAAGGTGATGGTAATATCTGCACACTATGACCATCTGGGAAAACGGAACGGGAATATCTACTTTGGAGCAGATGACAATGCCTCCGGAGTAGCAGCACTTTTGTACATTGCTCAGTATTTTAAGCAACATCAACCAAACCATACTCTGATTTTTGCAGCTTTTGATGCTGAAGAGTTGGGATTGCAGGGTGCCAGGTATTTTGTTTCAACACTTAAGCCTGAGAGCGTTGCGTTGAATATCAATATGGATATGATCAGCCGAAACGACAAAAATGAGATATATGTGAGTGGTGCAACTCATTACCCTCAACTGAAGCCTGTTTTAAATAGGGTGAATGAACAGAACAATACGGTGACATTGAAGCAAGGGCATGATAGAAAAAATACCGGGCCGGAAGACTGGACATATCAGTCTGATCATGGTGAATTTCATAAAGAGGGCATCCCGTTTGTATATTTTGGAGTGGAAGACCATAGCGATTACCACAGACATACCGATACTTTTGATAAAATTGATACTGCTTTTTACTACGATGTGGTAAAAATGATTTTAGATTTTACCAAAGAAATAGATCTTCAAACAATAGAAAAATGAATAAGAAACGATGTGATTGGGCAGAGAATACTTTTGATGCCTATGAAAAATACCATGATGAAGAGTGGGGCGTGCCTGTGCATGATGACAAAGTGCATTTTGAATTTTTGATATTGGAAAGTGCTCAGGCCGGGCTCAGTTGGAGTACAGTACTCAACAAGCGGGAAGGGTACCGCAGAGCTTTTGCTGACTTTGATGTACATAAAGTAGCAAAATATGATAGCCGAAAAATCGAAGAGCTGATCCAAAACCCTGAAATAATCAGGAACAGACTTAAGGTTAATGCTGCGGTAAATAATGCCAGGCTTTTTCTGGAGGTGCAAAAGGAGTTTGGCAGTTTCGACAGCTACATTTGGTCGTTTGTCGATAACAAAACGATCGTTGGCAACTGGAAAACAATGAAAGAGGTGCCGGCCACTACACCTCAATCGGATGCCTTGAGCAAAGACCTGAAAAAAAGAGGATTCAAATTTGTAGGTAGTACCATTATGTATGCGCACATGCAGGCAACCGGATTGGTGAATGACCACACAGTAGATTGCTTTTGCTTTAAGAAATAAGTGTCAACGTTAAACTTTTGAAGTTTAATAAAGCTTTTCACTTAGATTTTGAAATTCTTTTTATATTCGCATATTAATTGAAACTTAAACATTGAAGTCATGTTTGACCTATTTAATCCAGCAGTTACCAGTGGTGTAAACATTTTTGTGAATATAGTGATTTTCCTTGCAGCATCAGTGCATGCCTTACTGCTTGTAAATGCCAGAAAAGAAAGTAAGAAAAACGTAGATAGTAAGAACTGATAATAAGGTTCTAAATATATAAAAAGCCTCTTCCGGATCATTTCCGAAAGAGGCTTTTCTTTTGTTCTAAGTTGTCCTACGCTTGTTGCAGAATGCCTTCCACCTCTTTCATAATAGATGATTTCTCTATTTTTACTGCCATTCTGAGAGCTTTCAATCCACTCACTCCCTGTAGCTCTTCTAACTCCAAATGTTCAATTTCTCCAACGAGCAAATCTTTTGATTTCAGATAGTCAACATATTTCATGTATTCAATAGCATCTTTTTCCTGACTGTAAATTATTGCTATTTTTCCGGGTTGAGTTACTCGCTCATCCGAGTCTTTTATCAATGCTTTGTCAATACGTTTTTTAATGATTTCGTACCTGATGTTGTATGCTCCATCGACATCAAATTTCTTTTCATCCATTCTAAACCGAATTGACAATGGAGCATTATGTACCAGTATTAGGTGCGTTGTTTCCAGAGGTAAAGGTAATTCTGGAATCATAGAAGCTGTTTTTCTTGCTATTTCCACTGTCACCATCAATTGCCACAATCTCAGATTGCGCAGATAAACCTTATCAAATTTGAGTTTTTCAGACAAAGAGGCTCCTACATAAATATTGTGTTCCACACCGTCGGTTTTGTATTTTTCGAAAAAGTGAGGAAACATTTCCTGAGCTTTCAATTCTTCTTCATCCAATACACTGCTGGTCACCTCATTGATCATTGTCAGGCTGTCTTCAAAATCTTTTCTTGCCTTATAAACTACTCCTAAGTTTTCATCCAGTTGTTGTTTGTAGCCACTTGTTTCTATGGAAAAATCAGGAATGTTGGCTTCTAAGTTGTCCATAAGAGGTTCTACTTCTGTCTGTAAAAACTCCAGTATGGAGACTTCATCGCCTGAAATAAGTTTTCGTTTCAGTATTTTGTAATAATTATCCAGCCTGAAAATAGTTTCTTCCAGTATTGGCAAATTGTTGATCTGGTGTGCTTTTTTCAGTACTTTTCTGGCAAGTTGTAATTGTTCTTTTAAATCTGAATTGATAGCCCTATTACGTTCAATTGAAGAATTTCTAATGTCTGATGCGGCATATAGCGGATAGACATCATTAAAGATGATAGGTTTGGGAATGGCAATTTTTCCATCATTTTCCTGAGCCAGTATATCACGAGCAGCATTCACAAACTTCCATTCTACGGTAGGGTGAATGGAAGTGTATTTCTCTTTGATAATGGATTGAATTTTGTTTTCCATTTCTTCCGAACTCCTTTTTACAGCCACCGCAAAAAGTGGAAGTACTTCTTTGACCTTACTAAGAGTAATGGTATTCAATTCACCAGCATTGGGTGTAGCCAACTCCAGCAATCCTACAAATTCATGATTGAAAAAAAGAGGTCCCAAGATCAGGGTTTGTAGTCCTTCGTGGATGAGCTTTTCTTCATAGCCACCCATCTTTGTACTTTTGGAAAGATCGTCTATCACTATGGGTTCTGGATTGTTTACAAACCAATCGTAGATAGAACTGTTTGTAACTGTGCAGCCTATTCCTTCCTGATTTCCGATCAAAATGCTCCTGACGATCCTTTTACCAAAATTCATAAAGCTATTTGAGCTTTTTTGATAACCGGCGATTCCCAGTTTCAATTCGGTAAGTTGAAATAATGACCTAAATCTGTTCTCAAGTTGATCAAACCCTTCCTTATTTACTATACTGTCTCTTTTTAAAAGATCATCTTTTATTCTGGAAAGTACTTCTTCATTGGTTTGATCTCTGAGCTTGAAAATAATAATGCCTTGAAACTCGAAAAGGTGTGGAGGTAAATAATCCATCCATATCTGAAGATTATTCAAATTGTCAATCAGGAATTTGATGTCCTCATTGGATAGATTGGGTAGTTTTCCTTTTAAAATCACTTCACAGAAATTGGAGTTCAATTCGATTCGATAATGTTTTTTAAGTCCGGTTGTTGAGTCTATTAAAGTGTATAGGAAATATTTTTCTGTGTTAATAGTTACCCCATAGTACATTTTCATAATCAGTGCATAAGCATTGACAATCTTTTGTTCCATCATATCTTTCATATCCATTTCGGATATTAAAGCTTCGTATGATCCTGCTTTGTTCATCAGGTCTGAAAAAGACTGAGAGGAGTAAACGGCACTTGTGCTAAAGGGCACGTGTACCGATACCATTTCGTCAAGAGCAGGAGGAACGACTGCCGATAGTATAAGTTCTACCAATTCCTGATTTTCATCTACTACAGAAAGGTCGTCGATAGGTTGGAGAAACTCCGGATTTGCATTTACCTGCTTCACTATTTCTGTCGCTGAAAGTGCTTTGAATTTGTTTGGGTCATTGGTACGAACCTGCCAATAGCCAATAAGGTTTGTGAAACTAAGTTTGCTGCTGAAAGGGAACTTTTGTTGCTCCATACATTTGTCAAGATTATTCATACACTTTGTGATTTTGTAGAAAGAGGTAAATAACTTACGCCAGTCAAAAATAGTTGTTGCAATGATTCATTATTATTAAATTTCTAGTATCCGACTAACTTTGAGAAGTTCAATAACAGTTAGTTTAGGTTGAAATTAAGGAGATTTTCCAAGATTTTCAAAAATACCCCCCTGTTTACTGTTAAATAAGTTTAGTTGCATTATTTGAATAGTC
>NZ_JBDKWG010000101.1:0-2122 GCF_040151475.1 Reichenbachiella sp. MALMAid0571
CGGGGATACATTATTCGAAATATGCTATGATCGTTTTTCTTATTCTTATCAGAGATCGAGAAGCGTTTGTTATTCATTTTCTACTAAAAGTCCTGTCAATGAAGTGAAATATGTTTCCAGCCGGGATTTTCAAATTAGCGGACAGATGTACAAAGTGTATAAGTTTTTACAGGATGACCCTAATATTGCAGATGATGAAGAAATGTTTTTTTACTCACCGGACTTAGGTATTATAATTTGCAATTCCTTGTCATGGGAGGGGTCTGAAAGGCTTTTTTATGCTTCAGGCCATGCAAAATCGCAATTGGTGGTTTTGCTTGAAAATAAAATAATGGGGGATAAAGATTTTTTCACGCTATGACGAGAGTGAATTATTCGTTTAATTGATAGAATTTATTAAGGCTTTGCCTCAGAGGTGTTTATTCGCCCTTCTGATAATGACGATCAATTGATCTTGTAGAAGAACTACCCGAACTGAAGATGTAAGTGTAATTGAAATAGATATTAGTAGCTTTGATCAAGAATATTATGAAAAAGTTAAAAACTATATCCACCAATAAATTCTTAATACTGATTTTGTTTTGTTGTTTTCACTTCGGCTGTACCCAAAATGAGGAGGATAAAACCTTGAATAATACAACTATCTTGGAAGGGGTTTGGTGGTATTGTGATAATAATGGTTATAATGAAGTTTATTTTGGAGAAGACCATCTGGATTATTATTTTGATTCTGGGCATAAAAAATACAAATACGATTATGAAATTGTAGGGGATTCACTTTTTAGTAATCGTTTGGACATTCAAACAAAGCATAAAATCAAGTTTGTAAATGAAAAAACGATTGAACTTTTTTTTTATGAAGATGGCAATATTCTTAAAAATACATTACAAAGAATCTCTACTTTAGAGCTAAGTAGTAAACAATTTGATTTGAGGAGAGAAAAAAGTCCTTGTAAAAATATTAGACAGCATTTTTCTGATATAGGAAGTTTAGATAGCCTCGATTATATTGATTTTTAATCAGATAAAAATCAATATATATTCCCTTGATGATCATTCTCTATGGGGATATACACTGAGATTTTTGTTTCCAATAATTGTATAGCAAATGGTTTTTCGGACATGTTTGTTAAGACATTAAAAATGGATAAAGAATTTAGAGAGGACATTACTAAAATTTTCACAGACTCAAAAAAGAATGAAAATTCCCTTTTTGAACTGGAGAAATTTTGTGATAAGTATTCAATGTCAGAGGATTTTAAGAAGTTAAAAAAGAACATTTTACTTCAAAAATGTGGCATTTTAACCAATTTGAAACGATTTAAAGAAGCCCTTCAAATTATCGAATCTTTATTGATAGAGACTAAGAAAACAGACGTAGCACTTTTTAATCTGCTCTCAGCCAAAATTGATATTTATATAAAAATGGGTAAAACAAAAAAGGCGAAAACGTTAATTGGTGAGTGTCTGGATGGAGAAATAATATTCAATGAAAATGAAAATTTAATATTTCTAAAGAAGCTGGAGGAGTTGTGCACACCACAGTTGATTGATCAAAAATACGACGCATTAATACAGAAAATAATTTACTTTCTGGGATTTAAGGAAAGTACCGTTGATTTAAACATAAATGAAGTTGTTCACCTTGTTTATAATATCAATTTAACATCTGGTAAGGCGTATACTAAATTGATGCTTGATTGGCATTCGTCTGATGTTTCAAACAAAAAAGAGTTAGTCGAAGAATACATCCAAAAAGAGAAGCTAGAATATTATCGAGAAATGGCTTTGGCACTTTGAGGGAAAAAAGTAGCTTAGGATTAGAAGGATCACCATGCAGATAATCAGATTATTTTTTGTTGTATTATTACTACAATTGACTTACGCATCCTTTTCTCAAAAAAGGGATACTGCCGAAATGTTTTATCTTTTTGAAGGAGGGCTTATTGGTGTTGATACCATACGATCAGTCATAACCAGACACGTACATACCGGGGATACATTATTCGAAATATGCTATGATCGTTTTTCTTATTCTTATCAGAGATCGAGAAGCGTTTGTTATTCATTTTCTACTAAAAGTCCTGTCAATGAAGTGAAATATGTTTCCAGCCGGGATTTT
>NZ_JBDKWG010000102.1:0-81603 GCF_040151475.1 Reichenbachiella sp. MALMAid0571
AAACAAATTATCATATTCTATTTGATTTAAACTAAGCAGTGACCTAAGTTTACCCTCGGTTGGCCTAGGTCGGTTTTTATCTTGTTTCACAGCAGCACAAAACAAACTTATGCCAACCAAATTTCCCCCTTAATCAATCAACCGTGATAATGTCTAATGCTCTTCGAGAATTTGATCTAATATTTCTCTATTCTCTACGGTATCACAACTTGCCTTACGAAATTCCGGAAAGTAACTTAAAGGGCTCACGTAAAGCAGTTGTAGTTTGATAATATATGAATTAGAGCGCTGAAGTGGGAAAAGGGTAGAATATAAAGGGCTCCCTATAATCTCCCCATTCCACCCCCATTCACATTTCTCCACTCCACGAGTTCCGCTTCGTAAATGCTCATGAGGCCATTCCCCGCAGGATTACAAGTCTCATGGCCTGAGTGCCCTTACACACTGGCTATCCCCACCCAGGTCATTTCCCTCAAACCATGATCCTGGAGATCCTTTTTCCAGCCGCCGTAAATACAACATGCATCATAGCTTCCTATGGGTCGCTTATCATCGTTCCCGGTAAATAGATCGTTTAGCAGGTAAAGCGGTGTTCGTCATCAGTTGCCCTGCACAGGTCACGCCAGACTTTAGCAAGAGCATTCGTTCCTCTGCACATGCTTCACCAAAGGTGGCTATCGCCAGTCTGTCATGCCCTTTGCTTGGGCTGCCTTCTTTCCTCACGGCAGTTTTCCCTGTCCTCATGGCCGCTTCATTCCATTGCGTTTCTTCCGGCACTTCTTTTCATTCAGCCACCATTCGTCCAGCCACTGCCAGTGTTAGGCTCGCCTGCTGGCTCAGTCAGACCGTCCCGATCGCTCAACAGCCTCCTCAAATCCCAAATCGGGACTCACTGCCAGGCGGCTTCCTTCGTCAGCCTCCTCCTGGACAGGCTTCCTTCGCACTCGCAGACGGCTCGCCGCACAGGCTTCTTCATTCCGCTCCGCTCCATTTCGCACCCTTTTCCCAACGCTTGCTTGTCTACCGTAGGTAGGCTCAAGTTTACCTGCCGTAGGAAGGGCTGTTTTACCTGCTTTCTTATCATCTTCAATTGGATTGAATACTACATTTTAAAGAAGTAAAAAATCCATCAAAATTAATTGGCTCCCCTCCTCCTACCGCACCAATTAAAAAGCAAGGCCGTCACAGTCCCTCCCGGAACCAAAGCCTTGCTTTTTATCCACGCCAATTTGTGAAAGACGCTTTCTTTTTTTCTCTTTTTTCTTTTGAAAAGGTATTATTGATGGGATTTGTGCTTCCTCCAGGCTTTTGCCAGCCACTTTAGCAACATCGAAAGGGTAAAACTGACAACCGCCCCAACGGTTGCTAGTACAATGGTTCTTACCAGGTCCGTTGAATCAATGCTGGCCATCATGTTTAGCATCGTGCCACCTATAGTACCTGCTTTTGTGCCGCTATGTAATTGCTGATCTGTCATGGCTGTGCATTTTCATCAACGGCCGTTTGGCTTACTGCAGACAGCACACCTCCACTAGCGACCAGGTACTCGCCAAGGCTCACAAGTCCTGTAGGCAAGGCGACAGGTGATACCATCACTACAGTACCTGCAGCAACCAGACTAACACCAATTGTCCTAAGGGTTTTGAAAAATTTGGGAGTGGGTGCTTTCACCCTGTCAATTATGTTCATAGTAGTATCGTTTTTGATGTTGAGAAATACTTCTTCATTGCGCCTAAAAGCCGGATAAAGAAGTCCTTCGAGTTTTTCATTCGCTTTTCTGGAAGATGAACCAAGTCCATGGCCAGTCAGTTTAGATACTGGTGCAATGCATCCTTTCAATTCTTTCAGCGCATTGTTTGCAGGATGAATCAATATCCAGGATCTATTTGGCACCTCCTCCACATGCAAGTGCCAGCCTCGCTCAGTTGTAAATCTCTTTGAGATTTGATAGCGACCATTCGGGATACAAGAGACGTTCCTTCGGTTATTGAGCCAGGGAAGCTCTATGGTATTGCAGACAAGCTGCTCGCCATTCATGAGTTTCCCATTGGTTCCTTTTGGATGGAACGTCCTTTTCAGTGTCAATTCCATAACTCAATTAAGATGGATCTGGTGCTACATATCGACCCACCTCCACAATGGTGAGCGGATTGTAAGATCCATTCTTCATTGGGTACATGACCCCATTCACTTCCTGAAGGAAGTCCAATCCTAATACCAGGAAGAGATCCAACTCCGTGTTCGCTGTTACATTGGCCACCAAGTCCAACTGTGCCACCTGATCGGGACCCAGTACAATCTCAGCACTTTCTGCCTGATCGAATTGAAAACTTTCGTTTTCAAAATCTACCTCAGCTGCTCCAACCAAAACCTTTACATGCGTTGCACCTGTAGGAAAGGCAATCGTATTGCCTGGAATGAATGCCGGTATGGTAACCGTCAAGCTTCCAGCTGCCCTATCAATGGCGGTGGTATAAGCCGCATACAGGGTGGCACTCAACTTACCATTGGCATTGAAGTCAAATCCATTGAGGATACTCAAATCGCCTTCGGCCATGACCCTTTCACCTCGGGCATTGGTCGAGTCTGATTTGATTACCCTCAGTATTTCCTTTGTCAATCGACTAGTTACTTTTGAATCTGATGCATTCTGAATGAGCAACCTTAGGGCGTTCCGGAGAATCCTTCTGGATTTACCTGCCCTTCCAAATTCAGAACCGTTTTCACGGGTTCTTTGAAAGGCCGGATCGTTCTTGATTCGATCCCCATCCACCCCGCCTTTTTCCCTGGCCAGATAGCCATCTTTGCTTTTGTAGAAGGTCACATCCCCGATGGTTCCTGCTAATTTGATAATTCCTTTTTGCTTTGCCATAATCTTAAAATGTTTGATTTATGGCCTAAAAAACGCATATTTAAGGATATGCAACAACTACCAGATTCCGGGTTTGATGGCAAATGACACTTATTGCCGGAGATGCCGAATAGGTAGTGTATAGATACAGTATGAGTAGTACCAAATGAGGTTAAAGCGTGTCATAATTTATCCAAAGGATATCCAGCGCATTACTGGAAAAAGTGAGCGTTATGGTCGCAAATTGCTCCGTGACATCAAAGGTCACTTAAAAAAAGAGAACCACCAGTTCATTACGATTTCAGAGTTTGCCAACTACGCAGGCCTTGACAAAGCAGAGGTGGAGGAGTTCATTACTGATTGATGGCTGGCTTCGAACCAGCAGACAATACCTCTTTCAGTTTCTTCATATCCTGGCTTACTTTTTCCTGAACTACTTTAGCATAAATTTGAGTAGTCTTCAGGTTTTTATGGCCCAGCATCGAACTCACAGTTTCTATGGCTACACCATTTGAAAGTGTTACAGTCGTTGCAAAGGAATGTCTGGCCATGTGGAAAGTAATGTTCTTCGTAATTCCGCATAGCTCACCCATTTCTTTTAAATAGGCATTCATTTTTTGATTAGAAATTACAGGTAACAAGTTTCCTGAATTTAAAGTCATTGGATGGGATTCATATTTTTTCATTATCTCATTTGCAACCGGAAGGAGTGGTACGTTAGATGAGGTTCCGGTTTTAGTTCGATCTACAAAAATCCAGTATTCTCCATCTAGCCCTTTTGAGATATTTTCCGGAGTTAGTTTTTTCACATCGGTATAAGCTAGTCCGGTATAGCAGCAGAAAAGAAAGATATCCCTTACATGCTCAAGTCGCTCAATGGAAAAGTCCTTTTCGTATAGAGCACTTAGTTCTTCTTTGGTCAAATAGTCCTTCTTCACTTCCTTGAGTGACATCTGATACCTGGCGAATGGATCTCTATCGATCCATTCATTCTTCAAGGCGAGCAGAACGATTTTCTTGAAGTTTCTTAAATACTTCATAGTGGTATTATGCCCGATATGCTTTACGGACTTTAAGTAAAATTCAAATTCGGTAATGAAAGCGTAGTTGAGTTCATTGAGAAGGAAATCTTCCCTTTTGAAGTGATGCTTTATATATCCTCGTAAGTGTTTGAAACTCGTTTCGTATCGCTCAAGAGTTCCTGCAGAATACCCTTGTCCAATTTGAGCTTTGATCTGTTCATTGTGATACTTGAAAAGTTCGATTAATGAATGCTGTTCCGAGTTTTTTCCGAAGTACATGTTCTTCAGAATTTGTGAAGAAATGAATTGTTCATCTTCTTCTAGACGATCATGAATCTTATCTAACTTTAATTTCATATTGCCAAGGTGCCTGTTTATGATTCTGGCCTCCTCAGAGTTGCCTTTTACCTTGCCAGCCATGACACTCCACTTTTCCGGAAGAACCTTTTTTCCGGTTGAAATTTCTGCTCTTTTGCCGTTGATTGTTATCCTCGCAGAAATTGGAGCTTCACCTGTTTTTTTACTGGTTTTGTGGTTCTGAAGCCAGAATAGGACGCTATAAGTGTGATTCATAATACAGAATGTTCTAAAATGCCAAGTTTTGATGTTTTTGGGAGGGATCGGGGGTTCGAATCCCTACCTAAATATACACAAAAAATATCAAAAAACCTTAATTTAAGCCAAATAAGCACATTCGGTTACCTATTTTATTGGTAACCGATTAGGTAACCAAATTAGTAAGAAATTATGAATAAAGTGGGTGGGTTGGAAAAGAAAAAACCCTCCAAAAATATATTCTGAAGGGTTTTTATTCTATTTGCTTTCACGTCAGCAGAGGAGGAGGGATTCGAACCCCCGGTACCTTGCGGTACAACGGTTTTCAAGACCGCCGCATTCGACCACTCTGCCACTCCTCTTTAGGATTATTTGGTCGTTCTACTCAAACGGAGTGCAAATGTAGAATATTAATTTTCATTGACAAATACTAGCCTGAAAATAATACGCACAAAAGACGCTTTTTTTCACTTTACGATTCAAAGAAAGGTTCCATCAATACTTTCATTACCTCAGGCATACGGCATGGCCTCCCTGTTTTCATATTGATAAATGCCAACGTAGTTTCTCCTTTATTGATCAATTGATTGTCTTCATTAAATACTTCATATTCAAACACAATTTTTACGGCAGGAAACTTGGCTATTTTCACCTTGATCAATAACAACTCATCGTATTTGCCCGGCAAAAGATAGTTCGATTTACATTCCAATACGGGCATCATGACACCCATTTCTTCCAGTGCCTTATATGCTAATCCCAGATTTCTCAGAGCCTCCACTCTGGCCACTTCGTAATACATGGCATAATTGCCATAATACACATATCCCATCTGATCCGTTTCGGCATACCTTACCCTTACTTTTGTCTCTGCTTCGAACATTTACTTGCATTTTTGTGTTGGGAAAAATAGAGAAAGAATAAAGTAATCCCAAATAATATCAAGTCAAGACGATTGTGATTAAAGATAGATTCCATTATATCAGTTGATTTCTGATA
This sequence comes from Reichenbachiella sp. MALMAid0571, assembly GCF_040151475.1. Classification (NCBI taxonomy): domain Bacteria; kingdom Pseudomonadati; phylum Bacteroidota; class Cytophagia; order Cytophagales; family Reichenbachiellaceae; genus Reichenbachiella; species Reichenbachiella sp. MALMAid0571. The sequence goes on from NZ_JBDKWG010000102.1 coordinate 5,428, forward strand.
TATTTATCCTATCTTAATTATTTCCATTCAAACGAAAACAACATGAATCTGAAGTTTAATAAAAATGACGATGAGTACAGGCAGTTGTTGTATCAATTGAATACAAAACTGGATAAAGTGAAATTGGGTGGTGGAAAAAAGAAAATCGAATCACAACATAAAAAAGGAAAACTCACAGCCAGAGAGCGGATCAGCTATCTCATTGATGATGGCTCAGACTTTGTAGAAATAGCTGCACTTGCCGGAGACGGAATGTACGCTGAGAAAGGAGGATGCCCAGGTGGCGGTGTTGTTACAGGTATTGGCTATATCCAAAATCGCCAATGCATAATTGTAGCCAATGACGCTACCGTCAAAGCAGGTGCATGGTTTCCCATTACTGCCAAGAAAAACCTGAGGGCTCAGGAAATCTCAATGGAAAACAAGCTTCCTATTGTTTATCTGGTTGACAGTGCTGGTGTTTATTTACCCATGCAAAATGAGATTTTCCCGGACAAAGAACATTTTGGCAGACAGTTTAGAAACAACGCCCGAATGTCTTCTATGGGCATAGTCCAGATAGCCGCTATAATGGGGAGTTGTGTGGCAGGTGGAGCGTATTTACCAATCATGTCAGATGAAGCTATGATTGTAGATAAAACCGGTAGTATATTTCTTGCAGGCAGTTATTTAGTAAAAGCTGCCATCGGTGAGACAACAGACAATGAATCCCTTGGTGGAGCCACCACACATTGCGAAATATCCGGTGTAACAGACAACAAATATGACTCAGATGAAGCTTGCCTGGATGCTATAAAAAAAATATTTGATAAAATCGGTAAACCGGAAGATGCGGGTTACAACAGAAGCCAACCAAGAGCACCCAAAGAGAACCCGGAAGAAATCTATGGACTATTGCCAACAGACAGAGTAAAGCCCTACGAAATGAGGGACATCATTGTCAGGCTACTCGATAATTCAGAATTCGATGAATATAAAAAAGACTATGGCAAAACTCTTCTGTGCGGAACAGGCCGCATAGATGGATGGGCGGTGGGGATAGTAGCCAATCAACGGAAAATGGTCAAAAACAAGAAGGGTGAAATGCAAATGGGCGGAGTGATTTACTCTGACTCAGCGGATAAGGCTGCAAGATTCATTATGAACTGTAATCAGAGAAAAATTCCATTGGTGTTTTTACATGATGTCAGTGGTTTTATGGTTGGCAGCAAAGCGGAACAAGGTGGCATCATTAAAGATGGAGCAAAAATGGTCAATGCTATGGCAAATTCTGTCGTCCCAAAATTCACTTTTGTATTGGGAAACTCTTATGGAGCAGGTAACTATGCCATGTGTGGCAAGGCTTACGATCCCCGACTAATTTATGCCTGGCCTACTGCTAAAATTGCAGTAATGAGTGGGCAAGCCGCTGCTCAAACACTGCTGCAAATAAAGATAGCAGGAATGAAGGGTGTTGAAATTTCTGAAGCAGAAAAAAAATCACTCCTCGATGAAATTACCACCAAATACAACGAAGAGCTGAGTCCATATTATGCAGCAGCCAGGCTTTGGGTAGATGGAGTAATTGACCCATTGGATACCAGAAAAATAATTTCCAAAGGAATAGAAGCTGCCAACCATGCTCCTGTCACAGATAAATTCAATGTGGGTATCATCCAAACCTGATTCCAGTCAAATCGTACCAGACTAAGCCCCTAACTACACCCTAGGTTCAATTTATAACAAAAAATTCAAGAGGAATTTAGGTTTCAAAAGAAAACTTGTTAAAATTAATTTTATTAAATTGTTATTATCATCAAGATACTTTTAGTTTGAATTGGTGAAAGTAGTTTACCGGATTGTCAGGAAATTTTGTATAACACGATACATCTGAATAGCCTGTAAAACAAAGAAGAACGGTTGATATATGGAAAATAAGGAGTTGGTAGCATTGGTTTCATTACTAGAGGATGAGGATAAAGAAATACTTGTCCATGTAGAAGAAAAACTATTGTCGATGGGGACAGATGTCATTCCTATGCTTGAAAAAGAATGGATGAATAACAGCCTGAACCCCTCTGTCCGCAACAGAATAGAAGACATCATTCATACCTTGCAGTACAAACTACTAAAGGAAAAACTACTGAATTGGAAAAAAAGTGATGGGGAAGATTTGCTGGAGGGGATGATGTTGGTAAGTAACTATCAGTACCCTGACCTGAATATGAAATTTCTCAAAAGAAAATTTGAGCAATACTACTATGAAGCATGGAAGGAGTTCAAAAATGAGATGGATCCCATTCAGCAAGTAAAGGTCTTAAATGACATTATGTTCAACAAATTAAAATTCAGACCCAACTCCAAAAACTTTCATGCACCTTCCAACAGTATGATTAATGTAGTACTGGAGTCTAAGAAAGGTAATCCGCTCTCACTATGTGCCGTGTACCTGATCATAGCCCAAAGACTAAAATTACCTCTCTATGGTGTAAATCTGCCCAATCTTTTCATCCTTACCTACAAAACGGACAATACTCAGTTTTATATTAATGTATTCAACAACGGACTGATTTTCTCGACGGAAGACATTGACAATTACATCAGTCAACTAAATTTATCAAAATCAAACCTCTTCTACGAACCTTGTAGTCATATTGACATCATCATCCGAAGCTTGAGAAATCTAATCAGTGCTTTTGAAAAACTGGGAGAGTATAAAAAATCCGATGATGTAAAAGAGTTGTTACAGGTATTGGAAGAGAAAAATCCTCAATAGTAGTAAATAAAATGTCGAATTGATACTAAAATCCTTGAGAAGAACTTCCTTTAAAATTACCTCCTCCTCGGAAAAGTAGTCTTAAGAAGTTTTGGTACAGTAAGTCCCTGATATAGCACAGAACAAACTACGACTATGTAAGTCATCGTAACTATGGCTTCCTTCCCATGAAACTCCGGAAGCGATAAGGACAATGCAATGGGAATACCCCCTCGCAATCCTCCCCAGGCAAGTATGGCTACAGTATTTTTCTCAAATGACCTATATGTACCCATGGCCTTTATAGGTAAGAATACGCTTAACCATCGGGAAAACAGCACAATATTGAACGCAAAGAATCCTGCTGCAAAATAATCGGATCTCCACGGAATGATCAGCATTTCGAGACCTATCAACACAAAAAGCATCGCATTGAAAGATTCCTCCATAAGTTTCCAAAACTTAAAAACATAATCGCCGGTAGCACTTGTTACTTTTGATCCTCTGCCTTCATTTCCCAGAATCAACCCCATAATAACCACGGCCTGCTTAGACGATACGTGCATAAACTCTGCCAACTGTGTGCCAGCCATTACGAGAGCCAAAGTCATCAGTATTTCTACTTCTACTTCATCATTATCAATATAAAGCAAGACTCTGTAGCCAGTGTAGCCTAGAAAAAGCCCCAAAACTACACCACCCATGATATCAGTACCAAATATCCATATTATATCGAATAGATTTAGTGTATGAGTCTCTCCAGCATGAGCGAGATCCAGAATGGTCAATGCCAAGACCACTGCTACTCCGTCGTTGATCAGTGATTCTCCGGAAATCCTTGTTTCAAGATTTTCGGACAATCTGAATTTCTTAATAGTAGAAGTAACAGCAATAGGGTCTGTAGGTGAAATCAAAGCACCAAACATAAGACAGTATAGAATATCCATTTCAATACCCAACCATCCCAATAAATAAAACACTCCAAAACCAATAAGGGCAGTAGATATAAATACTCCACAAATAGCCAAAATCAGTACTGGCGTTTTCTCTTCTTTAAGTTTCCTAAAGTCTATCTGAAGTGCCCCAGCAAAGAGCATGAAGTTAAGTACTATCTGAAACAGCACATCATGGTACTCATAATCCGCCAGAACACGCTCAGTACCAGATTTAAACTCAGGGATCAAATACTCCAATACGAATAAGGCAACTGACAGTCCAAGTGACAGTATCATTAATCCTACAGAAGAAGGGAGTTTGAGATAATAAGTATTGAGGTAGATAAAAACGCCTGCTAATAATATAAACAGAGCTAAAACATCTAAAATATGCATGTTCTTTGTTTAGTAAAATACTTGTTTAAGTACCAGTTTTCGCTGCAAAAATACAAGTTATCCCCATTTGATTTACAAAATACAGCCTCAATTTATATAAAATCATATAAAAATTACAATATTTTTTATTTATGAATGGGGAAAATTCTCAAGAGTTTATTCGAATAATACAAAATAAGAAAAAAATGATCCCATAGTAATTGTTCATGAGGTGTTCTTTCTGAAAAGTGACATCAGAAATCAGCATTGGTTGGCCTTTACAAGTACCTGCTTATTTCCTAACTTGCACTAAAATCTGGAAACGATGAAGAATTTTTTTTATACAGTAATCATTCTGTCTGTTGTTTTAACTGGTTGTAACAAGGAAAAACAATTAGAAGAAAGTCTATTTAAAGAAGTAATGGATATACACGACGAGGTGATGCCACAGATGGGAACGCTAAGAAATCTATCCAAATCAATTCAGTCAAATATAGATTCTCTATCAGCAGACTCTACAAGCTTAAAATCCAATACAAAAGAGGAAATGAAAAAAACTATTGAAGAGTTGAAAAAAGCCAACGAATTAATGATGGAATGGATGCATCAGTTTGAACAAATCGAAGAAGGCACTCCTCATGGTGAAGTAATGCGTTATCTTTTGGAGCAAAAGAAACTCATTGAAAAAGTAAGAGAGGATATGTTAAAGGCTAAGAAAAAAGGAGAATACTACCTCAATCAGTAAAGCTTTTAATGGCAGGAATCCATACCTTTTTCCACATCACTTGAAAGAACGATTCCAATAGAATTTTCCCAAGAGTTTCCTACAAAAGTCATAATTTCAGCAATTTCCAAATTGGTAAGCTCAGTATTTCCGGGCATTTTTCCATTGTACTCCACTCCATTAATTATCAACGATCCTTCAAGCCCATATTTTATCACGCACATTATCTGATTGCGGTTGTTAGCTATGGTTGTGTTTTCAGAAAGTGGTGGAATCAATCTTCCCAACCCCGATCCGTCCGCCTGATGACAATTGTCACAATGCATAAGATAAAGCCCCTCTCCCTGTACTTTATACTGTCTCAATTTTATTTGATCATTAAAGGAAAGGTAACTGGCTGAATCAGGATTTTTTCTACCACAGCACACAAAAAACACGATACCTATTATTAGAATCAGAACTTTATTTAGCTCCCTCATATTCCCGCAAAAGTCTCTCAATATCATTCATCAACACATCTACTTCATCCGCTATGGTTCCATCATATACTCCTCTGATCCTTCTGTCCATATCTACCAACAAAAAAGCTCCGCTATGTATGTAACCTCCGGGTGCATCTGCATCTGCTCCGGCTGTTACCATATAACTTTTTTCACCAATATCATATATCGCTTGTTCATCACCGGTTACAAAATGCCATTTTGAACTTTTGACACCCAATCGTTCTGAATACTCTTTGAGTACGGCAACATTGTCATACGCCGGATCAATGGTATGAGATAGAATACTTACTTTATCATTTTCCAAAAACTTATCATATACCCTGAGCATTTGCTTTTTCATTGCCGGACAAATTGTAGGACAAGAAGTAAAGAAAAAATCAGATATATATATTTTTCCCTTAAAGGTTTCATTGGTAATGACAGTACTATCCTGATCTATAAAACTAAAATCACTTATTGTATGTGGAATGGTATCAGATACGGTCTTGCCACCTTCCATTCTATTCTCAATCTTCTGCTGCCCATAGATTGGCAGTTTGTCACCTTTTTTCTGTCCACATGAACAAGCAACCATAACAAGAAACATGAAACATAATGCTTTCAAATATTTAATCATTATTTCTTAATTTTTTATACAACCTAATACCTGCCATAAGAATCACTCCAATAAGCAGTAATCCCAAAAGTCCCCAAATCCAACTGATGGTATTCTTAAGTACTACTATGAACACAATGGCAAACAAAAACAAGGTGGCTCCCTCATTCCATATTCTAAGTTGCGTCGAGGAATATTTGTAGATTCCCCGCTTCATTTTAGTATGAATTCGACCACAAATCAGGTGATAAATAAAAAGGCCAATTACAAACAGAAACTTAAGGTGCATCCAGGGTTGAAGCCAATAATTCAATTCATAAATTAACCAGGTGCCAAATATCAATGTCAAAATAGCAGAAGGCCATGTAATGATGTACCAAAGACGCTGTTGCATCATCAGGAGTTGTTTAGACAAAATACTTCTATCCGGCTCTTCTCTTTCACTGGCTTCAGTAGAATAAATAAACAACCGTACCATATAAAACAATCCGGCAAACCAGGTAACAACAAAAATGATATGAAGTGCTTTAATATACAGGTGTACCATAGTCCTGCAAAAGTACATTCATCTTTTAAAATACCATATAAGACACTGCTTTATAATAATATTCACCTCAGATAAGGGAATCTAAACTTCTACATTGTTGTTACCATACCAGCAGAAAACCAAAGTATCATGCAATTAGACCACACAGTGCAAAAGAGCAACTATATATTAGAAGGTGAGGCAATATTAAATTCTGTGCTTCTTAAAAATTCCTCATGGTTTAAAGAGAATCATTCCGTACATTTTTTCAAAAAGGAAGAAAAAATTTACAGCCCAAATGACCCTTCTAACAATATATATATGATCGCTGAAGGTAGGGTCAAAATCTCAGCTGCTGACCCTGATGGAAAAAACACCATCAAAGCCATCTTTGGGGAAAATGATGTTTTTGGAGAAATGGCTCTAACAGGAGAAAAAAACAGAACTGATAGTGCTACTGCACTGGAAGACAATACCAAAATTTTTACTCTTACTGAAAGTGAAGTACTGGAGATGATGAGAGAAAACACCCAAATCTCAAGTCAAATCTTGTCTATATTGGGTGCCAGAATAAAAAGAACGGAAAAAAGACTTGAATCTTTGCTTCATAAAGATGCACGAACCAGAATAATTGATTTTCTCAGAGATTTAGCAATAGAAAAAGGAAGAAAAATTGGTTTTGAAACGTTCATAAAAAATTATTTCACTCACAAAGACATGGCCAGCCTCACAGGTACTTCAAGGCAAACTGTTACTACAGTGCTAAACGAGCTTAAAGAGAAAAACATCATTAATTTTGACAGGCGTAGAATTCTTATCCGTGATATGGACTTATTGGTTTGATTACAAAACAGCAGCCAGTCTGCTCGCCTGATTGATTGCTTCTTTAGCATCCAACTCAGCGGCTTTAAAAGCACCTCCAACCAAATGAACACTGATACCCATCTGTTTTAGTGGTTCAAAAAGGTCGTTTTTACTTTTTTGCCCGACACATACTACAATAGTATCCACGATTAAAGTTTCCTCCTTTCCCTTACGGGTGATATGCAATCCCTCATCATCTATTTTGCGATAGGCTACTCCTCTCAACATTTCTACATTTTTGTTCTTCAAAGAAGTTCTGTGAATCCATCCTGTGGTTTTGCCCAAAGACGCTCCCAGCTTTGTTTCCTTTCTCTGAAGAAGATATACTTTTCTGGGATTAGGCATTTCTACAGGCTCAATGCCTTCAATACCTCCACGCACTTCATTGAGGCTATCTATTCCCCACTCCTTCAGGAAAGCACTCACATCTAATGAGGTAGCCTCTCCTTCATGAGTAAGATACTCCGCAACATCAAATCCAATTCCTCCAGCACCTATTATAGCCACTTTTTCTCCAACTGTTTTTTTGTCCTTCAGTACATCTAAGTAACTAAGGACTTTGGGGTGGTCTATTCCTTCTATATTCGGTTTGTTTGGCATAATACCAGTAGCCAATATCACTTGATCAAATTCTTTCAAATCGTCAACAGATGCCTTTGTATTCAATAACACCTCTACCTCCCTTATCTCCAACTGTCTTTTAAAGTACCTTATGGTTTCATAAAACTCTTCTTTACCAGGAATTTGTCTGGCTATATTAAACTGACCACCTATTTCACTTTCTGCATCAAATAAAGTAACATGATGCCCTTTTTGGGCTGCAACAGTCGCAGCAGCAAGCCCACCAGGTCCCGCCCCTACTACAGCTACTTTTTTGCTTTGAGCTACCGGAAAGTAATTCAACTCCGTTTCGTGACAGGCTCTGGGATTGACCATACAGCTCGAAGTTTTTCTTTTAAAGACATGATCCAGACATGCCTGATTGCAAGCAATACAAGTATTTATTTCATCTTCTCTTCCCTCTTTTGCCTTGTTGACCAACTCAGGATCGGCTAAAAAGGGTCTGGCCATCGAAACCATATCTGCGCAACCATCTGCAAGTACATTTTCAGCTACTTCAGGTGTATTAATCCTATTAGTTGTAATCAATGGGATATTGACTTCTCCCATCATTTTTTTCGTAACCCAACTAAAAGCCGCTCGTGGCACCATTGTGGCGATAGTTGGAATTCTGGCTTCATGCCAGCCTATTCCGGTATTGATGATCGTAGCACCAGCCTTTTCTATCGCCTTTGCCAATTTTATCACTTCTTCCCAACTGCTACCTCCTTCAACCAAATCCAACATGGATAGTCTGTATATGATGATAAATTGTTTTCCTACTGCTTCTCTTACCCGTCTCACGATTTCGGTAGGGAATCTCATCCTGTTTTCATAGCTTCCTCCCCATTCATCAGTTCGTTTGTTTGTTTTAGCTACAATAAATTCGTTGATCAGATAGCCTTCTGAACCCATGATTTCCACCCCATCATATCCGGCAAACTGAGCCATTTCTGCAGTATTCACAAAATCTTTAATTGTTTTTTCTACCCCTCTTTTTGACAAAGCCCATGGTTTGAACGGAGATATAGGAGACTTAATAGGACTGGGAGCTACTGCAAATGGATGGTATCCATACCTGCCTGAGTGCAAAATTTGCATGCAAATCTTTCCATCATGCTTATGTACCTCTTCAGTAATCAACTGGTGTTTTTTTGCTGTTCGTTTATTTGACAATTTGCTGGCAAAAGGGCTAACCCATCCCGCAATGCTAGGAGAAATACCTCCGGTAACAATAAGTCCTACACCACCTTGGGCTCGCTCACCATAGTAGGCAGCCATTTTCTGGTATCCCTTTTTTTCTTCTTCCAGACCTGTGTGCATAGAACCCATCAACACCCTGTTTTTCAAGGTAGTAAAGCCCAGGTCTAGTGGTTCAAATAGTTTCGGGTATTTTTCGTGCATTTGTATTTGGGTTAATGTTACAAAATAACGAATTCATTTGACAATTAAGAATGAGCAACGACAAATTCCTTTGCTTCACCACACTTCTAAATAAACCAGTCAATCAAATATTATCTCAAATTAGATAGGATTAGTCGTATCGAGAAATCAAAGGACAAGGTCTTTGGCCTTTTGGAGGATTATACTTTTGCACCTTTAATAACCCAAAATGCATCTTTAGGGGAATCGCATTTAAAGTGTACAAATTCATATTATAGTTGTAAACCTTTATAGATCTATTTCTTCTGTCAAAAACAAATGCAGCGTTTATGTTAGAGGCAAAATAGACACTTTTACTTTTTCCGCGATATTCAATTTTTTCAATTTCATATTTTTTTTCAACAACCTCCTTTTCGTATATCATACTATGAACAACTAAGCTATCTGAGAGGTAATATAAATGTTCAACTGAATTGAACCATACACTTCCAACTTTCCAACCGTAATATGTGCTGTTGGTTAAGTACTCCCCATCATTCGACCTGCTTAATGTTTGACTGGCTTTACATCCAAGCAATTGTAAGAACACAAAACTCCCAAGAAACACTCTTAAAACAGACCATTTACAACACATCTCAAACTTGAACTTCTTAATTCTATTTTACCAAAATTCTAATACCATACGAATAAAAACATTTTCGGTAGTTTACCTGGCATGCTTTTTTTAGAATCACTTATAAGAAAAGGTATTGTCAGGGTAATAAATCTTCCTGAGTCAGTCGAAAATAAACTTACGTCACCAAATATATATACATTAATCGTATATTAAGTAACTGACTGACTCTGATGTATTTCCAAATAGTTTGGGACACTTGTCGCACTCTTAAGTCAGGATAAAAAGGCACAAAAAAAGGACAACCTAAGCTGTCCTTTTTTTGTGCCTACAATTATATTTTACTTGGCATAACTGACCGATCTCATTTCCCGGATCACAGTTACTTTAATCTGCCCCGGATATTGCATATCAGTTTCTATTTTTTGAGAAATCTGGAATGACAAATCACCTGCTACCTGATCGGTTACATTATCAGCATCTACCAACACACGTAACTCTCTTCCTGCCTGGATCGCATAACACTTATGTACTCCATCAAAACTCAATGCCAAAGCTTCCAGGTCTTTCAATCGCTTGATGTAAGATTCCATAATCTCCCTTCTTGCTCCCGGCCTTGCGCCTGAAATGGCATCACAGGTCTGAATGATTGGAGATATCATAGAAGTCATTTCAATCTCATCATGGTGAGCACCGATCGCATTACATACTTCTTTGTTTTCCTTGTATTTCATTGCCAGCTCCATTCCCAAAATAGCATGTGGCAATTCCGGTTCCTCAGGCCACACCTTACCAATATCGTGAAGTAGTCCGGCTCTTTTAGCAAGCTTGGCATTTAAACCTAATTCGGCAGCTAGTGTAGCACATAGATGGGCTACCTCTCTGGAATGTTGCAGTAAGTTCTGACCGTATGAAGACCTGAATCTCATCCTACCAACCATTTTGATCAGTTCAGGGTGTAACCCGTGAATTCCCAAATCGATCACGGTACGTTCGCCTATCTCTACTATTTCTTCTTCTATATTTTTAGTGGTTTTCGCTACTATTTCTTCTATTCTCGCCGGATGAATTCTACCATCTGTCACAAGCCTGTGCAGCGACAATCTGGCTACTTCTCTCCTAACAGGATCAAAACCAGAAATAATGATCGCTTCAGGAGTATCATCTACGATAATCTCCACACCTGTAGCTGCCTCCAGTGCCCGAATATTCCTGCCTTCCCGTCCAATGATCTTTCCTTTCACATCGTCACTTTCTATATTGAAAATTGATACACAATTTTCAATGGCGTGCTCTGTGGCCGTTCTTTGAATGGTTTGTATTACTATCTTTTTGGCCTCTTTGGTAGAGGTCAGTTTTGCTTCTTCGATAATTTCTTTGATGTGAGAAGACGCCTTGGTTCTTGCTTCGTCTTCCAATGCCGTCTTGATTTGTTCAATGGCCTCATCTGCAGTTAAGTTTGCAATTTTTTCCAAAGCGGAAACCTGCTGACTCTTTGCTTTATCCAGTTCTTCCTTTTTTCTCTTCACTATTTCCAGTTGAGCGGTCAGGTTTTCTCTTTCCGATTCCAACTCGGCTTCCATTCTCTTATTTCTTTCAATCTGCTTAGACAACTGAGAATCCCTTTGTTTCAACTTATTCTCGTTTGTTAGAATCTGGCTCTTTTTTCTATTGACTTCTTCTTCAAATTCCGATTTCATTTTCAGGAATTTCTCCTTGGCTTCAATCACCTTCTCCTTCTTGATATTTTCAGAGTTCAATTCAGCCTCTTTGATAATGCTTTTAGCCTTATCTTCAGCCTCTTCCAACACTTTCTTATTGGAGCTTTTTACAAAAAATTTAGTAATTAGAGCACCTGCTACGAGACCCACTACCAGAAATATTAATTGATATGTTATACCATCCATGATGTATTATATATAGTTATAGTTACCACGGTTAGCGTATGAAAGGGTAATTATCAGAATAGAAAGCTTTTAAATGATGTCCAACAAAATACAATCTCAGATTGAGAGTCTAATTCAACCTTTTCCAAATTAACGGATCAGGTACATTTTATTTTGCATCAATAGATAGGTGAACTATATTTCGCTCGATATGAGCTTATTCAATTTAGATACTTGATCCAGAGCAACCTCATCAGTATTTTGCCGAATTTCCACAGACTGAAGTTTTTCAACAAAACAATCTATAGTAGTCATAGCCAAAAGGTCTTGAAAATCATCAATTCCAAATTGATCCTGATAAGATTTTATTTTTTCATTTATTTTTTTTCCAGCTTGTCTTAAAACCAATTCATCTTCGGCCTTAACCTTCATTGGGTATTCTCTGTTTCCTATCTTAATTTTTATTGAAAGTTCGTTCATTGAGCTTAAAAGTCTATTCGCTCAACTGAGCAATGCACTTATCAACTTCTTTAATATATTCATCTATCACTTCAACTAACTCTGTAGTGTTTCCTTCATCCACTACCATGCCATTCACAATTTTACTTATTTTATCTTGATTTTGGAAATCAACCAAAACGGTTTCTTTCACTTTTATAACTTCTCTTAATTCTTGATTTTCTTTTTTCAGGGTCTGTACTCCCTCTTTCAGCTTTTTATGTTCATTCAGAAGCAAAATTAATTTCCTTTCGAGGTTGTTTAATTCTGAGCGCAAAGGATTGTCAGTCATTTTTATTTTCTAATTATTGCCCCTAAATTTTCTTCAAAACTTCTTATCAACCCACTCATCACCTTGTCAATTTGCTTGTCATTAAGTGTTTTGAATTCATCCTGTAATATAAAACTTAATGCGTAAGATTTTTTATTCTCTCCAATATTTTCTCCCTGATAAACACTAAAAACATTAATTCTCTTCAGTAACTTTTTATTTTCTTTTAGTGCCAGTTTTTTTATTTGGTTAAAAGTCACATTTTTTTCAATTACCAAAGACAAATCTCTCCTTACCTCTGGAAATTTTGACACGGGCTTATACAGTAATTTTTTACCTGAAAATTGCAACAAAGCATTCCAATTGATATCAGCAAAAAACACCGGTTGACTGACATCTGTCGCTTTCAGAAAGCTACCTTTTAGCTGACCAACTGAAGCCAGACATTTACCATTAACAGACAAATCCAATCCATATTCAAAGGATTGATTAGCAGCAGGCTCAGAATCTATTTCACCTATATTGAAGCAATTCAATACTTTATAAACTACGACTGACAAATCGTGAAATTCTACCTGAGCAACATCTGACCTCCAGTGTTCATCTGATTGATTTCCGGTAATGAAAAGAGCCAGGTGATTGTCATCTTTATAAGTTCCTTCAGTAAAATTATATGTCCTTCCAAATTCAAAGAACTTCAGGTTCTTCTGCTTTCTGTTGACATTGTATTTGATCACTTCAAGTCCTGAAAAAATCAACGACTGCCTCATGACGCCCAGTTCTTCACTCAGTTTATTGAGGATCATAACATTTTCTTCTGAATTCCAAATTCCGGATTTCTCCACATATTCCGGATTGGTCAGGGAATTTGTAAGTATTTCATTGTAGCCTATAGAAGACAATAGCAAGGTGACTTTTTCCTGAATCTTGTCTCTGTCAGGTGATGGAAAATCAGCCAGAAAATCTGTTCCATAGCTTTCTTCCAACTCAATGTTGTTATACCCATAAATCCTGAGAATTTCTTCAATCACGTCTGCCTCACGCTGTACATCTACACGATAAGGTGGTATTGAACAACTGAATCCCTCCTCTGTTTCATTGGAAACGATGATATCCAGATCAGTAAGTATTTCTTTTATTCTATCATGTGCTATCTCTTTCCCGATCAGTCTGTCAACGTTTTTGTATTTCACTGTCACCTCAAAATTCAAAATCGGATTTGGATATACATCAACTATATCTGAAGAAATCTCACCTCCGGCTACTTTCTGGATCAGCAAAGTACAAGCCTTCAGTGCTAAAACAGTCATGTTAGGATCCGTTCCTCTTTCGAACCTAAAAGAAGCATCTGTTTTCAACCCATGAAACATGGATGTCTTTCTCACAAAATCTGGAGAAAAATATGCTGACTCCAAAAATATAGAGGTCGTTGTGTCTTTTACTCCTGACCTGGCTCCTCCAAACACTCCGGCAATGCACATGCCTTCTGATTCATTGCAAATCATCAAATCATCGGCTGACAATTTTCTCTCCACATTGTCGAGGGTAACGAAAGGAGTATCCTTTGGCAGAGTTTTCACCACCACCTTATTTCCTTTGATTTCATCCTTATCGAATGCGTGTAGAGGCTGGCCAAGAGAATGAAGTATGTAATTGGTGCTGTCCACTACGTTATTGATAGGAGCAAGGCCAATGCTTTTCAGCCGATGTTGCAGCCAATCCGGTGAAGGTTTGACAGTAAGGTTCGAAATCGTTACCCCACTATACCTGGGACAAGCCTCTGCATCTTCGACAATTACTTCTATCGGATTTGAAGTATTGTCAACCATAAAATCAGAAACATCTACTTGTTTTATTTTTCTTCTGTAAGCCGCTTTCAAATCTCTGGCCACTCCAAAATGAGAAGCTCCGTCTGCCCGGTTTGGCGTAAGGCCAATTTCAAATACGGTATCATCTTCTAAATTGAAATAAGCTGCTGCTGGTGTACCATTTTTTAGTTTGGTATCCAGTACCATAATGCCATCGTGCGAAGCTCCCAGTCCCAACTCATCTTCAGCACAAATCATCCCCTGAGAAGACACGCCTCTTATTTTAGCTTTTTTGATCGTAAATGGTTCAGCCCCTTCCGGATAAAGGATGCAATTGAGGGTGGCAACCAGCACCTTTTGTCCGGCTGCTACATTAGGCGCACCACACACTATTTGCGACGGTTCTTCAGCTCCAATATCTACAGTAGTTATTTTCAGTTTATCAGCATCAGGATGTTTCTCACATGTCAGTACTTCACCGATCACCACACCTTCCAATCCTCCTTTTATCTGCTGGTATGTTTCCAGTCCTTCTACTTCCAATCCTGTAGCAGTAAGTACTGCTGCTACTTCCTCAGGACTTTCGTCTAAAGAAATATAGTCTTTTAACCAGTTTAATGAAATTTTCATTTTCTTCTATTGTCTCAAAAAGGTGCTCTGCACCCAATCTATTCTTTTGAAAGTTTTGTTTGAAGGCTATGGCAATACATTGACAATTTGTATCCATCCATTTATCCCAAACAAGCTGCAAAACTACACATTTAGCATTGAGTACAAAATGTTGATTAGAATGTATTTGAGAGAGGTGTAGTAAACAAATCCGGGAAGGTGAAAAACTGTGGATTTGAAGAAATATTTAGATGACTTTGAGTTAGGTAATAATGATCGGACAAGAGTGTTTCTCTTGCCCAACCATCGGAGTTTATCCAAATTGTCCTATTTTATAATTACCGGGAATTGTTTTGAAAACTTTGTTGATCCTGTTCCAGGTATTGATATTTGTAATGGCCACAGTCAAAACAGCTATTTCCTTTTTTGAATAGAACTGTGTCAACTGAGCATATAAATCATCTTCTACATCCTGATGATTAGCATTGGTAAGCACCTCCGCAAAGTTGAGTGTGGTTTTCTCCTGATCTGAATAAAACGGACAGTCTCTCCATGCAACTACTGAATGCAACCGAAGTTCACTTTCACCTAAATTGACTGCCTCCTGATGGTGCATATCCAGACAAAAAGCACAGCCATTAATCTGGGACACTCTGTATTTTACCAGTTCCAAAAGTTTTTTATCAAACCCTGATGAATGCAGGTACACTTCTGTTTTGTTGACTCCTGCCAATAAACCCGAGTCCAGTTCCTGATAAGAAATTCTCTCTTTCATGTTTTTGTTTTTTTAGTTTTAAAAATCAATTTCAACTCGAAGACACAAAAGCCTGAAAGTATGTGACAATCAGTAATTATTTTCTTTACGAAGTGCATTCAGCTTCACAGGATCGAGTATCACGTGAATGCTTTTTATTTTGAAAGGATCATCTTGAAATTCAAAAACCTGACAAATCATTAGTTTATCCCTATAATAAGACAACAAAGCAGGCTGATGGTTGACTACTGATGGTTTGATTGTATAATTGGTTTGATACTTATGGAAAGCAAATACAATAAGATCAGTTACCTCTTCAAAACCCTGACAATAATGTTTAAGGACTTTCACTTTATTTCCACCATCGGCATTGTATTCTATATCTACCGCCAATAAGTCATGTAGTGTACTAAGATTTTTACCAATTACGGCCGCAGTAAAACGTTCTATAAATTCAAAATGATCCGACGAGGGTGTGAGTACCGTCTTCTTTTTTTGTTGCACTTTTTGGTGTGCTCTGCTCAGTAATTTTCTGGAATTATCTACTGAAACAGACAACACCTCTGCAATTTCCTGATGGCTATAGGCAAATGCTTCTTTGAGAATAAATACCGCTCTTTCTTTGGTACCCAGACGCTCAAGCAGATGCAGCATGGAGTAAGAAACCATCTCCCGCAACTCAACACTCAAATCTGCTTTTTCGGTAGATATTGGTTCTGGTAACCAACTGTCATTTTGCTCGAAACGTTTCTTCTGTCTCTTGGCATTGATCGACTGATTAACTACTCCTTTGATCAAATAGTTTTTTTCATTTTCCGGGGTTATGCCCTTATCAGTATATTTCAACAATACATCCTGAATGGCATCTCTGGCGTCTTCTGCCGACCCCAGTATATTATAGGCATAAGGAAATAGTATGTTTTGGTAGTCCTTCATCTGTATCAACAATATTAGTGATTATATACAGACACAGCAAGGGGGTGGAGTGTGACATATCTAGTCTTGTCTCATTTACTACAATCCTGTGAGGTCAGAATCAATGGTCACGTTTCCTTCTCCTTTATTTACTATGGCCTTAAAATTATCAGAGATTTCTGTGTTATTAGAAGTGTTAAGAATGATCTCTTTGCCAGGAACCTGGTTCTCTAAAAAATTCATTTCACCAGTAGCATTTAAAACATTGCCATAAAAATTAATATGTGTCTTCATGTAATCTGGAACGGCTCCCTTTTTACCATGAAAAAGCATGCCCGAATTTCTCAAGCTTGAGTTCGTAATAGTGAATACATCTACTGGGGTATTCACTTTTACGAAAGGAAGGATTCCATCATGAAGTACATTGATATTATCAAACAACATCTTTTTCTGCTGTGGAATTTCAGCTCCAGGATAATAAGATCGGCTCCAACTACTATTGTCAAAATGGATGGAAAATGTACTACGGGGCTTTTTCAGAAAAATGTCTCTAAAAACCACATTTCTTACTCCTGCGGTGTATTGTACATCATCCTGCATCATCACCCACCTGATGCCGTCCACCACTTTCGTGCCTTCTGTATGCGTTGGTTGGGTTTTCGTTACATAGTTTTTTTTATCTGGCTTGCCATCTGAACCAATTCCATCAACCCGATAAATTCTACCATTACTGACCACTGCATCAGCATTTTGTAATTTCAAGCCTTCTTCCCAATCGATCCATCCACCAGCTAGAATGCGACAGAAATACCCGACGATAGGTTGTCCTTCAAGGGGCAAATCGTAACAGTTTTCTATCACACCATTTTCAATCCAACCTACTTCTGGATTGGAGGTCGCATAGTCGTGAGCATTTAAAGCTAGTGCATCATCCAAGGTCTGAAATACTGCATTCGAAATCCTGAATCGATTTCCTCGTCCAAGATGAATTCCATCTTTATCCCCTCTCAAAATGGTATCATCAATAATCAGGTCTTCGAACGTACAAACATGTACACTGAACTGAACTCCTTCTATATCATAGCATCTAAAACCCTCTATTCTCAAATCCTTTACATAGAAAAAAGCGATTTGACCCCTAAGGCCAAAAATTTTATCGTACCGCTTAACCACTCCATTTACACTTACATGAAGTCCCTTCACCGCAATATGCTCATCCCAAGTTCGGGTCAGCGCACCTTTGTTCAGAAGCACATGGGAAAAGGTTCCTTCTTCATCCACCTTTTGAAGGATCACGCCCTTGCCAAATTCTATCGATGTATTGCTACCAATATAGGATGTACCGGCCACTTTGTAGGTACCTGGCTTGCTGACAATAATGCTTCCTCCCTGATCCAAGGCTTTTTGTAACGCCTTTGCGTTGGCTACTCCTGTGGCATTTGGCGAAAAACCGTAATCCGCAGCATTGGTAAAGCTATCTCCCTGTGCATAGCTTCTAAGAAATGAAAATAGGATGAATGCAAGAAGCATTGTTCTTATATAGGTCTTTGACATCTTGTGGTCTTTAAAAAAATTGTTATTTGATTGATTTGTGATCTCGAACTCAACCATGCAAGTCTGCATCGCAACCTTGCACAAAGCTTTGAAATCAGAGGTCTTGTTTTATGATTGCTTTTAAAATGCCGTGGCATCCTGCCACGGCATTAAGGTAAAATGACCTAATAACCAGTATTTTGCTCCAAGACAGCATCTTTGTTTGCTTCGATCTCACTACTAGGAATCGGCATAAGATTGTAGTGATCAGGTATTGTATATCCGTTTTCAAGGGTCGCAGAGTGATACTTCCGCAGGTACTCTGCCAATTTTCCCATTCTCAACAATGTATTCATACGATACTCCTCAAAATGCAATTCACGAGCTCTTTCATCCAGAATAAGATCTAAGTCAACATCACCAGCAGTCACGGATGTTGCCTGAGCCCTATTTCTAACCGCATTGATATCTGCAGCAGCTGAGCCATTATCACCATTTAGATGGTAAGCTTCCGCTCGTAGCAAATAGGTTTCAGCAAGCCTCATGATATACCAGTCTTTGAAGATTCGTCCGTCGGAATTGTCTTCACCGTCTTGAACTTTATAGGCCTCATGTTTCAGCTCTACATTCTTTTTGAATGATGGCTGATTAATTCTACCACCATTAAAGCGTTCTACTTGTGCTGGATTACAAGTAGCCTCACTCCAGGGCGTTCCAAAAAATGCGCTCTCAGGATTATTCCAGTAGTAAGTCCGCTGAATATTGTACTTGGAATTCCTGATATCATTATTGAAATCGCCATTAAAATTCCAAATCTGGTTTCTCAAATAGTCAGTTGCGCCATTAACTCCTGTAGGTCTTCCCATCAAGGTATCCTTGTACACATTTCTTACACCATTCAGGTCGCTAATCTGACCACCATTCCAGTAAATAGGACCGCCTAAGTGTCTTTCTATTCCAAAATTACCCTCTGTTCGATCGGTGGACGCACCCCCCACTACATCGAACTCAAATTGGCAGTTCCATATGGTTTCTGTATTTCCAGCGGATCTATTGAAGTTTCCTTTTCGGAACATATCCCAGTACACATCTCCCCATGGTTCATCTGGACCGATATAATCATACCCTCTCCATTGAAAATCAGAAAACAGACCAAATCTTGATGTCATCAAAGCGTAATTTCCGCCATCAATCACAGCAGATGCAGCATCAATAGCATCCTGATAATCACCCAGCTGAATGTTGACCTCTGCCAACACGTGATAGGCTGCTGCTTTTGGAGCTCTCCCTCCAGGAACCTGATCGACAGTGTACATATGCTGGGTTGCATACTCCAGATCTGCCTTGCATTGTAGATACACATTTTCTCGTGTTTCTCTGGTATAATCAAATCTTGGAGCCTTGGTTTCCTCCAAAATCAAAGGGGCTCCTCCCCACATGTTCGCAAGCAAACGATAGTAGTGTGCCCTTAAAAATCTGGCTTCCGCCACTATGGCGTCACGATCTTCCTCTGAATCCCAAGTGATATCATCAATTCTATCAATGATGGTATTGGCTTTGAAGATCAATTGGTAAAATGTACCATACCACTTAGATACAAAAGGAGCATCGGCGTTGAAGGTATTCCAATCAAAATATTCATTTGTGAAAACTCCCACAGCATCTTGTCTTGTATATGTTAGATCTAAGTCAGCACCCAATAAGCTATAATTGGAAACATCGTCTGATGAACTGTAGAAATTATTCCTATTGTCGAGATAAATATCCGCCAACGCGGAAACAAAGTTTTGCTCAGTCTTAAAGGCATTGCTTGGGCTGAAAAAGTCTTTTGGATTTTCCGTCAACAACTCATTATGATCACAAGAGACCGCCACAAAACATAGCACTATTATTGAGAAGATATATCTAATATTTTTCATGACCTTTTAATTAAAAGTTAGCTGATAATGAGAGTAAATAGGTTCTGATGGATGGTCTGGCATCATTCGTCAAACCTTGTTCGGTCTCCGGGTCCAGCCCGTCCCAATGCGGCGCATGTAGCCAAAGGTTATCAGCACTCAAGGTGAGTGTAAGCCCATTAATACCAGTTGGCTCAACTAACCTACTAAAGTCATACGAGAGTGCCACTTTTTGAAGCTTGATGAAACTACGATCGTAATATTTCTTACTTCTATAAGCAGCATCTCCATAATCTGGTCTAGGAAATTCCGCCCCTGTATTCGTAGGTGTCCAATAATCATAAATCGGGTGATTGATGTCGGTTCTGTCCACACCAAAATCTTGGTGAGGATTATTCTCTCCAGATAGATACCAGTCTTTCCCTCCCCAAATGGAATACACGTAAGCCATCAATGAGAAATCCTTGTACTTAAACGTGTTAGTCAAACTCCATCTGAAATTAGGGTTTGTATTACCAATGATCTGACGATCATCCTCTGAAGAAATAACTCCATCTCCATTTATATCTTCAATCAAGTAATCTCCTGGCCTTAACCCAGTCATGATATCGCTATCCTCTTCCTGCCACATACCAATAACTCTAGTATCGTAAATAGCACCTAAACTTTTACCGATAAAAAGGTTGGATTGGGGCAAATCATCTTCTTTGCCATCACCATCATTATCTTCACCAAAGATTGTCTCAATTTTATTTCGGTTGATTGAGTAATTAAAATTGCTGGTCCAGGAAAAATCTTTATTGACTATGTTCTGAGAGTTAATAGACAGCTCAAATCCTTTGTTTTTGATTTCACCAATATTGTCTAATACGGTTGCTAACTGACCTACATCCTCAGATTCTGCACCTGATGCGAATGGGACTGGCAACTCAAAAATCAAGTCAGTAGTTGTCGTGCTATAGAAGTCTAACCTACCAGTAACCCGGTTTTTTATCACACCAAAACCAAGTCCAACATTAAGGCCGATCGTTTTTTCCCAACCCAAATCAGCATTTGCAAGGCTGGATATTCCCTGAGTAACTATATAATCATTATTATCTGCGAAAATAACCTTATCGGTAGAAATTCGAGCCAGAGTAGTATATGGATCAATGGATCTGTTACCAACGCTTCCATAAGAAGCAGACAATGCCAGATTGCTTACAGCGTCTAATCCTGACATAAAACTCTCTTCGATAATATTCCAATTTATGCCGATAGATGAAAATAATCCCCATTTATTATTTTCACTGAAGGCAGAGTAACCGTCACGCCGCAAGGTAGCCGTAACACTGTACTTATCATCATAGGTATAGTTAACACGTCCCATCTGTCCAATTGCCGCACTTTCACCTCCACCTGTCTGAACAGATTGATTGGTACCATTCGATAAACCGTATGAACCCAAAGCATAATTATCAAAACCACTAGCTTCCAATTTTTCACTTTGCCAAGTGGTTTGCTCGCGTGAGTAAAGCATCGTCACGTTAATCAAATGCTTATCAGCAAATAAGCGATTAAAGCTGATCAGGTTGTCAAATAACCGATAATAATTGCTACTATAGGATCTATCGCCAGCACCACTATTATCTTCCCCTCTACCAGTAAACTCTCCATAAAATCGATGGTCGGTACCCCATCTGAAATTATTAGAATAGGTTGATGTAAACGAAAGTCCTTCCAACCAAGGAACATCAAACCTTAACTTAAAGGCACCATTCAAACTATTTGATCGATCAAGATGCTCAGTTGCTATTGAATATAACGGACTAGATACAGATGTTGTAGTGTTAGGATATCTAACCGGGTCTCCATTTTCATCATAAATGCTTGCATAAGGACTCATGCGAGTAGCAGCTGTTACTGATGGCTCTGAACCCGAAAAATCTCTCAAACTTGCCGATGTAAGCACTGAAAAGTTGAGCCAATCTGTTAAGTCAGTACTATTATTAATTCTAGCTGTAAATTGCTTAAAATTATCATTGATCACTACCCCCTCTTGACCAGTATATCCCAAAGAAATAAAATAGTTCCCGTGTGCTGTATTATTAGACATACTCACATCAGCACTTCTGAAGTAGCCCTGTCGTATGCCCAGTTTATTGGGATCTGCCACAGTAAACTTATGATCAGGAGTGGCATTATAATTTTTCTGCTCCTCTTCCGTCAAATAGGTATCTATGAGGTTTGGGTCTGCATCTAGGCCTTGGGCTTCTCTGATATCAAGTATATTTTGAAAATAACCATCCGTATAAACCGGATTAGGTTCCAATTGATTGGAAACACCATTCACTAGTTTTAGGTTGAATCGTGGCTTCCCATCCATGCCACCTCCTTTTTTTGTTTCAATGAGGATAACTCCGTTAGCAGACCTTGCACCATATATAGCGGCCGCACTTGCATCTTTCAATACCGTCAGACTTTCTATGTCGCCAGATCGTATATCACCAAGAGAACCATTGTAAATGATACCATCGACCACAACCAATGGAGCATTACTCGCTCCAATCGAGTTTTGACCTCTAACCGTAATCTCAGCCACCTGACCAGCGGAATTAATACCGCTTACGTTCAAGCCTGGAAGTGTTCCTTTCACCGTTTCAATGACATTGTTTACCGGAACTTGATTATAGGTGTCTAAATCTGCAGTTGCGACAGCTCCTGTTACTGCTTGTTTTGAACTAGTACCATAGCCTACAACAACCACTTCTTCTAGAATTCCGTTATCGGACTGCATGTAGACATCAATAACACTCTGGCTTCCAATCACAATATCCTGAGTAAGATACCCTACAAATGAAACTGTAATAGTAGCTCCTTCAGCCAGAACTAGTTTATAATTACCTTCTAAGTCAGTAGTAGAGCCATTTGTCGTACCCTTTTCAACTATCAATGCACCTGGAAGGCCTTTCCCATTTTCATCTAAAATTTTCCCCGAGATTTCTACATCAGCTGCAACTATTTCTATTGCACTATCTAATTTCCCTTTCAGTGGGTTGACATTGATATTGTTGTCAACTTGTCTGAACCTAAGTCTGGCTTCCTTTGATACTTTTAATAAGACCTCTTCTACACTCTTCTGCTTTTCCGAAAGGCTTATCCTTGCTTTGTTTTTAGCTATTGTATTGTAATCGTAGGTAAATTGAAATTGTGTCTTCTCCTCCAACTTTTCAAAAAGCTGTAATACTGATGCTTCCTTAACATCAATATTGATTATTACTTCCTTTACACTGGTTTTTTTTTGAGCTTCAGTATTGCCCGCCATGAGGAGGTTTAGTAATAAGCACTGAGAAAATATACCGACAAAAGATAACTTCATGGCATATATTATTAGTCTTTGTAAATTGATTTTCATAGTTTTGATATGATTAATTGAACATTAATTGATTGCATTGCTGGTGTTTTGCGACATAGAGGCAATGCGATGATCCGGCCGATAACGATTGGGGAATTGTTATCGGTCTTTTTCTTTCTTTAAGTCTGGCATCTATTCATAGGCTTCATTTTTAAATTTTAAAAGGACATTTTTATTGTTGATTTCAAAGTCAAAATTGTTAACAAATCCCATGCTCGTTAGTACATTTTCTAAGCTTTGCTTTTTAAATTGACCTGTATAATTCAACTCTTTTTCCGACGGTGTGATCAACTGTATATCTACACCATACCACCTTTCCAGTTTGGTTTGGATATCTTTCAAATTGGCTTTATGAAAGGATAGTAAGCCATCTTTCCATCCCAGTACTTCATCTGCTTCAAACTCTTGTATGGAAGAAAATGTCTTTGTGTCTTTTTGATAATAAACCTCCTGCCCTGGCAACAAAGCTATTTGTGGTGTCAATTGGCTCAACCACTCACCACTCTTTTCACTAACCCTGACTTTACCTGTAGTCAGGCTTACTATGAGTTTATCCTGCTCAGGAAAACCGGACACATTAAACGAAGTACCCAATGCCTGTACAACTACATTCTGTGATATCACATAAAAGGGTCTTGCAGCATCTTTAGCTATATCAAAAAAAGCCTCACCTTCCAGCCATACCATTCTGGCTGTATCTGAAAACACTTCATGGTAGGACAATTCACTTTCGGCATTTAAATTAATTACCGTACCATCTTTCAAATGGATTTCGGATTTTCTTCCAGCGGTATTGGATTTGGTTATAAGTTGGTTGTCAATATTGTTATTGATTTCTTTATTGGATTGAAAATAAACGACCAGCCCTGAACACACCATAATTAATATGACTGCAGCATACTTCAAATACTCATTTACTCGATTTGATCCTTTAGTTTTTAGGAAAATAGCATTCTTACCATTAATTCTTTCCCATATCTCACTTTTCACTTCATCGTGCTTAAAAATGGTAGTTTTTTTATAGTCTGCAGAGTGCCAGTGATTTTCTATTTTTTCATAAAGAGATTTGTTCTCCTCATTCTCATTGATCCAAACCCTGAGATCCGATTCATCTTTCTTGCTCTGTGTATTTACAAAGTGCCGGGAAATCACCTGATATATATGGTTGTTACTCATAGCGAAATATCTATATCTTGTACCTAAGACCCGAAAAGAAAGGATTTACGTAACGGGTTTTGATTTTTATTTAGAGAAAAAAGAAAACAAAACTTCTGGGAAACAATTTTCTGATTTTGGGGTGGTGTCTTTGATCCTGAAGGTAGGATTTCAATTGTTGGCAAAGCTCCTTTACGGCTAGTTCAAGGTGTTTTTCAACTGTCCTTTTGGAAAGGTTTAACAATTCTGCAACTTCATCCAGAAACAGACCGTCTTCCCTCAAAAGCCTGTAAACCATCTGGCGCTGAGTAGGTAATTGGCTTATGCAGTCTTCGAGAAGTTGGAAAACCTCCAAATCTCCGGGCTCAATATCCAGGATTTCAGATTCTTCAATGATATAATCCTCCACCTGCTCGATACTGTCAAAATTCTCATTCTTTTTACGATCTCTCAGCCAGTTGAGACTCTTGTTCTTTACCGACTGGAATAAATAAGCATTTACACGGTCTATATGTTTTTTTCTGTTCTTGTCTTTTAGCAGGTTATAAATGACATCAGAAACAACTTCTTCTGCTCCCGACGGGATTTTGACATATTGAAGGCTAAAACCAAAAAGCTTAGGATAAAAATGATCAAAAAAATCGCTGAAAGCCTGCGGGTCATTCTCCTCACATATTTTTTTCCAAATACAGTCAACATCTATCATAGTACGCGTATTGTTGAGTATCTAATGCCCTTTATCAAATTTAGCAAACATATTCTGGAGTTGCTATCGCTAAAAAAACTCCTTAATCAAATAGCATCTGGTATATTCTTATCTAAGACACACACACAAAAGCAACACGTAACTGTTTTTATTTTTTTGCAAAAAAAGAATAGCAGATGTATGCTTGAATAGGCTATTCCTTTTTAATCAAACAGCACCAACTGGCAGAGACAAAACCACTTATTGCTCCTGTCTAGTCCACAGACACAGTGATGGGCCAGCCTGTAAATTGTTTGGACTGCCCTGAAGGCACATCTGCATTTCTTGGCCAGCATTCGAATGTGACTTCTTTATCATCTTTGTTGAAACGGATCAAACCATACCCACCTCCCTTTGAAGGGCTTTCAGGATTTACATAAGCCTGCATGGTAATCTTGTTGTTGAACCCATCCAGATATCTACCGGTCCAGGGTAGTATATCATTGTTGTTCTCCCCCGGTTTTTCATCTTCCGGCCACCACCACCTGCTATAATAATTATTGACCAAAGCAGGTACTACAAAAGCCCATGGGCCATCTTCAAATTCATCCGTACCATGATGGATAACGGTTGCCAGATGCTGATCCCCGGCAATATGTACCGCATTGGCTTTTTTGATGGCTTTCAACGCATTGTTCCTTCCTGTTTGTGGCCATCCATTGGAATCCAAATCGGCATGGAGACGGTTTTCTTTCCTGCCATGTAAATGTGCTCCTCCACAAAACCCTGTCGCAGAAAGTACAGCCTTCATGGCCGGGTTCTGATCCTTGCCCCATTCATCCAGAAATTTTTCTTGCCTGCCACCCAACAACTCCAATCCTTCAACATCTATAGATGCGGGATCATAATCAGGGTTTCGGATATGGTCTGGCCTGGGCCCTTGCTGGGGAATCTTTCCTTCTGGTCCTGATTTAAATTTGCGGTCTTCAATGACAGCAAAATCAACATCTCCAACTATGAGGTTGGTATAATAAACACCAATCCCTTGCTTGACAGGCGTAGGGTCGTATGGATCCGGAAGATGTGATGTCTGACACCTTTCCACCATTTTCACATATTCGGGATGGAAAAAATATCCCCCGTCACTACCAGCTCTGCTGGAAGCCTTTTTGCCATATTCACCCCACAGGTTGCCCTGTCCAATGTCATGATCATCGGGAATGGTGACACATGGCCGTTCTCGAAAAATCTCTCTGAACTGCATACCAAATTTTAACCAGGCGGCAGTATGCTCTGTATGGTCATAAGACTGATCTCCACCAAAAAAAATCAAATCCGGGTTTTGGTAATTTATGTTTCTAACATAATTGGCTCTGTCTCCACGGTCTTTATTGCTATTGCAAGACATTGCTGCCAATACAATCTCACTTTTATCCCGAGGGTCTTTCCTTATCAACCCTTCAAAAGTTGCTTCAGTGCCATGAGACAAACGATAGGCTGTATCCTTAGAACTGTCCCAGTTTTCTACCCGAAAAAGAGCAGACCAACCCAGGTCGTTTACCTGTTGTTTTTGGATTTCCTTCCAGCTATTGCCTTCTTTGATTGCGAGCCTTACTTCCCTGCTTTCATTCGGGTATAATGGAAACAATTGAGCAGACAGTTTCAATACATTGTTGGACACGGTGTAAATACCAAAGGCTACCACATCTTTCCTTTCCACTTTCAAATTGACAATTGGATTGTCAGACCTATTCCACCAATCATTAATAGCGAGTGTGTCCACATTGGAGAAAGGTGCCTTAACTGGCGGTTCCATTGTAGCTTGTTGCTTTGGCCCATTGCATGCCACAGCCAAAACAAGCAACATAATAATGCCTAAAAGTTTGTTCATGTTTAATTAGTATTAGCGAGTGAATAAATAAGAAAAAATCAATTTTCAGGCTAATTTGAGGAGTCAACTAATGTTCTGAGGTTTAAATTAATATTTTTTCACCTAAAAGAAAATCGTATAGTGCTTCATTTACCAGAAATTACTTTATTATGGATAATACTTAATCCTTTACCTTTTTTCTGAAGTAAATTACTTCACCCATTTCAACATGACTTCAGCATACCTTTTTCCTAAAATTCTTTGAGCGTTCGAATTAAAGTGTACTCTATCGCCTTTGTCTTCCAAATCAGAAGTTTCAATCACCTCACAAAATTCATCCGAAAGGGAATAAGCTACAATAGATTCATTGATCTTATCCCAACTGGTTTGGTTAACGGCATAAGAACCCAATTTTCCTGCTACTATTGGCAAAGATATATTTCCTGCAATCGTGCGAAACTTACCAAACAGTGTTCTCATATTGTCTTCATACACCTGAATAGCGTTTTCGCTATGAGCATCTGCCTCTCCCTGATGCCAGAGTATTCCTTTTATAATACCAAGGTTTTGAGAAGATTTTAACCTTTGTGTAAAGTTACTAAGAAGGTTTACTCCCCGATGAGTATCATTGTTGATCCATTGTGTAATAGAACTGCCCCCAACCGCCATTGGTATCAG
The DNA here is from genome assembly GCF_040151475.1 of Reichenbachiella sp. MALMAid0571. Taxonomy (NCBI): domain Bacteria; kingdom Pseudomonadati; phylum Bacteroidota; class Cytophagia; order Cytophagales; family Reichenbachiellaceae; genus Reichenbachiella; species Reichenbachiella sp. MALMAid0571. The sequence goes on from NZ_JBDKWG010000102.1 coordinate 33,234, forward strand.
TAATATCGAAACGTTTTCAGGAATGCTTTTCAACATTTCTGTGCCAAAAGAAATACCACAATCCAATCCCGCTCCTGATGGTTCGTAAAAATGTAATGGTTCTTTGGCTACAATAATTTCGTTCTTACTATTAATCGTTAAAATTCTATTATTTGTGAGTTTATCTTTAGGTTCAATAGTAGCTCTGCCAGCCATATTGGATTGCCCTGCCATCATAAAAATCCAAAGGTTCTCTTTTAAAGGTAATTCTAATTCCTTGGTTATAACCGGAATTTGCCCGTCCATATCTTCACCACACCCTATCAGTACTACAAACAAAAGACAAATTTTAAATACTCTACACATTGTTATATGATTAAAATTTCAACTAGTTCTCAGAAAAAAACTGGTATCTCATCAATTGGTCTGATCTTAATATCTCTATAGAATATTTCAGCTCCTTCTGACTGAATTTGAATTTTCCCTTTGGTTAATGGCTCAACTTTTCCGTTGACTATCTGTCCTATATTGAATAAATGCATGTTCTTTTTTCCATTTATCAAATGGACACTTTCTCTCATGTAAGCATAAATATCAAGACGATTCCATTCGCCTTTTTCTTTTTCATTGTCAATTGATTTCTGACAAAATCTATCTCCTCTCATATCAATTGTCTGAAAAGGTGCTTGTGGATAGTATTTAAACTTTTTGTTCTTTAACTGTATGGTCTTCACTTGAGCAGTGGTAGAATCGACACACCATAAATCCCCAACATCTCCTTCCTGAACCTGACATTCTACTGATCGCATCCAGACTCCACCCCGTACACCTTCCTTTCCGACAGAATGATAAAGTATTCCACTGTCTCGCTTGCTGTTCTCTCGTGGTGGATACCTCTTCTCCCCCCACTTAAACTCCATAGTCAAATGATAATTTTCATATTCCTGATCTGTTACCAAAATACCAAAGGTCTCCCCGGAAATACGAATGGCTGGCGCACCATCATTTTGTACTACTGTAAAAACATTTAAAGGATCTTTATTCAATCCAATCGGCTCTACATATTTGCCATCCTCCATTTTTAATCCTTCCACTTTGGACGTAGGTTCTGGTTTTCTCTGGTAGGTGTACCAACCCTTCAAATTCTTTCCATTAAACAGCTCTTTAAATTCTGAAGTAGTGGAGCGAAGAGAATCATACGAGCTCAACAAGCATATAATCAGTAAAGAAACTACAACTATTAGGTTGAATGTGAACTTTTTTGAATTACCCATTTTACTAACAAGCATTAATTTGCAAATACTTCTATGATCTTGTCATTAGGCAATTTTCCAATTGGCTTACCCAAATAAAACCCATTCCCCTGATCGGTAAATTTAAGAGACTTAGAAAGTGGAAAGCCTGCCCCTGAATACAGTACTATCGGGCCAGACTCTTTTAGCTGGATTGATATCTGATTGGCTGAAGTATTCAATATTTCAACCGTACTTGGTGACAAATACTTATCAGGTCTTCCAACAACCGCCCATTGATTTACAATCGGACATAACAAGTATAGCTTATGACCAAATCCATCAATATCCACCTCAAAACCCTCATTTTCAAGTACTTCTCCCTTTTGTGCTTTCCAATCGTAGATAACCAATCCTTCTTTTGGAACATCCCACAACCCATCGAAGGGCTGCATCATAGCAGGAGAGTAAGTATAGTCTTTCGAGATAATTTTGGTTGTTAATTGTCCTTCTGAAGTTACACTCAGGTTATATGTAGCTATTGCACATGAATTATTCTTAAGTGGAGAAATTACTTTATATAGCTTTTCATTTTCATATAAGGCATCATTGAAGATGCTCTCAGGTAATGGCACTCCTGGGGCTTCCGGTCTGATTAACAACCCATCTTCATAGCACAATGGCAAAATAACATCTTTGTTAAAATCTGCGGGATCGTCTGATAAATAGATTGGCCCTCCTGACATGGCTTTGGTTACAGACATGGTTTCCCCTACTTCCAGGTCAGACGAATGAAACATGTCATGGTCCGGCCATAGGGTTTGTCCAAGCCAGACAACATTGAATACTGATTGCAGAATTTGAGATTTCGAGGTAGCAATATTATGCTTTTGGTAGTCGGGGCTGGTTCTCATGGTAGCACTGTTGGTGGCATTCAACATGCCAATAGTATTTTGTGCACTACAGTTCATTAAGCCCAATTGATGCTCAGCACAAGCCTTTTCCAGAGAAAGCACATTGTTTTTCTGAGCCCTTGCGGCATTGGCAGTGCCATAGTATTCTATTGTGGAGCGGGAAACATTATCAGTTTTGATAAAGTCAAAACCAAAATCCTTAACCATTCTCATAAATTCCATATAAAACTTCTCACTGTCTTCTATGTTATCTTTTGGAATCAGAGCATCTGCTTTTGCTGATGATTCGCTTAAGTATTGGTTGTCTTTTGGGAGTTTGTTGATGTTTTTATCAGGCTGTGGCATTAGATACGGAGCTAAATTTGACATATCATGCTCTGATGACACGCCTCCCCAATGCATCAAAAGTGTATGCCATATCCCTATCCATTTTACTTTATCTTCTTTTTTTCTTGCAATGACAGGCTTCCATCCATTTGGAAATCTGGTACTATCTGGCTTCATTGAAACCATCTTATCTCCTTTTGCGGCAGTTTGATGTCCGTCATCAATAAGAACCCAACGCACCGGAATGTTAGATGCTTCAATTCGATCAAAAGCGTTTGTCATTACTTCTTCACTGATGCCCTTATGATATTGCTCCCAGGTGCACCATCCAAGGTATTTCATAGCTTCAGGGTATTCCTTTTGTTCTCTTAAGCTTGCTTTTCCCTTATAGAGCTTGCTTTCTGTTACGTCCTGCCATATTTGAGCCATAGAGCCATATATGTTATCATCAACAGCCCATGCTATCAGGGGCACTTCTGTCTTGGCTGGAACAGGGTCAGTCCCCAAAGTACCATAGTCAACGATCAGTTTTCCGTCATCCATAGTTTCCAACCAGCTTACCGATGCTTCTCCCGACAGTGGCATAATACTCAGGTATTTGCCATTCGCAAGTGCAAAGATCATGAGCATGGCTCTCCTATTGGGAGAAGGAATGCGGGGTGGAGTTGGTGTTTTTTTATTAAATATGGAATTAAGGTCATTTTTACCAACCCAGGGAAACATCCTGTTACTCGCCCCAATCCAACGAAACTGATTAGAATCTGCTGCTATATGACAATATTTTTCGAACTCAGGTAGAATGATTTGCCTTCTTGTTGAACCTGCATCGGGTGACGCAAGACTGACTAAATTGGAGGTTTTATCTGCACTTATATTGATTGCATTTTCCTTAACAATTTCCGGTTGAGCTTTGTTTTTATTGGAACAAGATGTGGCCCCAAAGGAAAGAATAGTTCCAAAAAATAATATCGGCAAACCCCATTTTTTAATGCTACCCATTTTCAATAGTTTCTTTTAGTTTGATGTTTTAATAAAAATAAACACAACCACTTTCCAAATAATGGAAGGAAAGCGATTGTGTTTGTAGTCTTTTCCTTGTTATTAAGGCTTTTGTTGTAATGGATCAGTAAGCGGTTCAATATTATTTTCCGACCCAGGATAACCGGGAGTCTGATTAATATATCCCAAAGAATTTGCCCGAATATGTGTCTCTTTGATTGGCCAATAAACATGGTATGGCAACATACGATAGATATTTGAGCCCTGAAGAATCTCCTCCTCATAAAAATGGTTTCTTGACATTACCCGATCATAAAACCAGTTATTGGTAGTCATATTTTCGAGCGTATAACCATCTCTACCTAATTGAGCCATAATATAAGCTACCCTGGTTAATTCTGTTTTTCTTGGTGTTTCAAGGTACAGCTCCCTTGCTCTCTCGTCAAAAATGTAATCAATATCCACTGAAGCAACAAGGTTTGCCTGGGCTCTTGTCCGAACAGCATTGACATCTGTAGTGGCATTGGGAATATCATTTTTCCACCAATAGGCTTCTGCCCTTAATAAATAGAGCTCTGCCAGGCGATAAATATATTCATCACTTGATGATCTGTCTGGCCTTGTATTTCCGGTTTCATCGATATAAACAGTCTTATTGTATGCAATTGGATACCATTGACGCATATCCGTTACGAAATCCGGATCAAATGGCTGGCCGTAATAGGCTGATTTTGGATCATTATACACATACCTTTCCATGCCAAACCAGTTATTTTGTGAATACCTCAGGTCATTTGGATCTTCTAATCTTAAGTCTCTAAAAAATTGGCTGGGAACTACACGACCTACTCCCCTACCCAGTTGTTGAATCATATTTAATCCTGTTCCAAAGTCCTGATCCGTACATGCTCTCACTCCATTTGGGTCTCTGGCTTGCCACCATACCGGGCCAGTATCGCGCATCTTCGCTACACCAGCATCACCAGTATTGCCTATGACGTTAAACTGATCCTGGACTACCAGTATTTTCTCCGTGTTTTCCGGTAAGCTTTTATTGTTTTTCTGATGTAAATCCCATAGTACATCGAAACCATTTGGATCCAGAAAGGGAAAGGTTAGAAACTCAGACTCTGTGGTACCAAATCGAGAGGTCATTAAAGCATACTTACCGCCATCAATCACTTTTGAGGCTTCTGTAATGGCATTATCAAATTCACGAAGAGACAGATAGCATTTGGTTAATAAAAATGATCCTGCTGCCTGATTTACATCCCCGGGTTGTACATCCTCTGGTAAATGCTGAACAGCAAATTCCATATCATCAGTGATCTGTTGCAGAATAGCTTCCCTTGAATGCGTATAAAAATCCAGCTTTGGAGAAGTGACTTCTTCAGCAATGAATGGAACATCCCCAAATTGGTGCACCAATCTATAGTACCAGTAAGATCGATGAAAATAGGCTTTTGCCAATGCTTCATTCAGATCAACTTCTGATAAGTCGATGACTGGTGCCCTGGAGATAATTAGATTAGCATCCTTGATACTTAAATAAGCTAATTTCCAATACTCGATGGGTTCTCCATCTTCTGTAGAATTTGGTGTCATTTGTAGCTCCAGATTATGGAGAACATTTGCCGGGGGAGCGCCATTCACTGTCATATCCGAGTAGTTCCATTCACCATGGATATAATTTTGCTCAAGCTGTCCTTTTTCAGTCCTAAGGTTTCTGTTTAAGCTGGTAACTACCGCATCAATCCCTGCTTTATCAACTATGGTATTTTCTGGTGAGAAAAAGGATTTTGGATCTGGCTCCAACCATTCTTCAGAGCAACCTGAAGCTATTAACAGTAAAGCAAAAAGTATATATATAAATGATTTCATTTTCTTTTCATTTTTAGGTTAAAAACTAAGATCAATACCTAAAGTGTATATAAGTGGAGTTGGTTGACTCGTCTCAACATCCCAATTGTACTTCCATGCAGAAAAGCCTGGAAGGTTCTGTATGTTGGCATAAATTCGAAGTTTTTGAACTTCAATTTTCTGTAAAATGGATTGAGGAAAAGTGTACCCAACTGTTATATTCTGAACCCTAACAAAAGATTTATTTAACCAGTAATTGGTTCCGGGACTCGAATTCTTTGATGAAAGTCGGGCCCATTCATTCGTCGGATTATCAGGTGTCCAATAAGGTGTTTTGATTTTATTGAGCCTCTGCTGTTGCACTCTGTAGTTAAATCGCTCATTGTTTTTTCCCTTATAGTCTAAAAAGGAGTTCATCAGGATTGAGAAATCAAAATTCCCTAAAAAGAAATCATTTCGAAGGCTAATTCTGTATCTGGGGTCTGTATATCCAAGAAATACCTGATCATCAAAATTTATCACTCCATCTTCGTTCACATCCTGGATCTTAAAATCGCCAGGTTCCCGGCCATAGATCAAGGCTTCATCCACCTCATCTGATTGCCAAACACCAATGATATTGTAATCGAAGATTTCATCCACCGCATGACCTATGTACCAGTTATTAGCAATATCATCTTCTTCTCTTTGACCAATCACATTACCATTATCATCCAGCACATCCACCATATCCCCATAGAGATGCGTGATCTTATTGCGATTCATCCAAAATGAGAGTGTTGAACGCCAACTAAATTTTCCCTGATCTATGTTGACACTATTTAATACCAATTCCAAACCTTGATTTTGTACTTCTCCAAGATTTGCAAAAACAGAGCTATATCCTGTAAGAATAGGCAAAGTTCTTTCCAGAAGCAGATCATTAGTAATAGACTTATAAACATCCAGACTACCATTGATTCTCGAGTTGAAAATACCAAAATCAACCCCTATATTATAGGATTCAGTTGATTCCCATTTGAGATCATTATTAGCCAGATCACTTGCTCGAACGCCAAACACAGAAGATTGATCATAGATGTATGAAACGGCTTGTAACCTTGATAAGGCTGAATAGATTCCGATTTCCCGGTTTCCATTTCTACCCCAGGACAGTCTGAGTTTTAGATTATCAAACAGATCAGAATTTTGTAAAAATGCTTCATCTGATATCCTCCAGGCTAAAGATGCTGCAGGGAAATAAGCTCTGGGATTTGACTTACCAAAAGCAGAATAGCCGTCTCTCCTCAATGTCAAGGTCAGATAATAGCGATCCATCAAACCATAGTTAAGTCGACCCATCATGGCATCTGCTGTGTAGCGGGTATCATTTGCACTGATAACAGGATTCTCACCTATGGTCAAGTTGTGATAGCTCAGCTTATCATTAGGTGAAAAATTGCTGTTAGACTGCTCGCTTTCCCAGGTTTTACCCTCTTCTACGTTATACAAAAAGGTGAAATCAAAATTGTGAATATCGCTAATGGTTTTATTCCATTTGATGATATTGTCCACCATCCATCTTTGATTTAAGTATTCGTTTCTGGATCCATTGTCTCCTCCAGATCCAAGAGACATAATTACAGGTTGAAACCTGTAGTCCTGTGTATTAAGTAATCTATTGGTCCAATTAACACGATAGGAAAAACCCAGAGGAAGATTCACTTTGGCATAAATATTTGAAAACACTTCCCTGTTTTTCCTGTAATTGTCTCTGTACTTATACAGTAGCGGATTACCTGCCAGAGTCTCATCATAAGGTAAATGTTTTATAGAACCATCATCGTAGTACAGGGAACCAAAAGGGCTTTGTTTATCTAAATTTTCGTCATCAGGGGGAAGGTTGGTAGGATCATTTTCACTATTTGCCTGCATATTGATCCCTACAGAGATAGCATTATTAACCTTGGCCTCAAAATTTAGCCTTCCTCTCAAACTTTCGTATGTTCTATAATAAGAAATGCCTTCATTATTGACATAGCCAAGAGAGGTGTAGTATGAAAAATCATCAGTCTTTCCCGATAAGCTTATCGTATTGTTTGACCTAAGACCGGTTTGGAAAATGATATCCTCCCAGTCAAGCATATTACCTGCTTTGTAGTTATCAATCTCAATTTGTTCCGCTTGTAGTCGGCCTAGCCAAATATTTTCTGCTGGAGTAGATGTGCCCGATAATCCATCATAGTCCAGCCAGTCATTCAGTGTAACTCCTGCTGGCAGGTTATCGGGATTTTGAAAGTATCCCACAGGACGCCCTGGTTCTAACCTCTCATACACATCAGCCCTATAGTCAAAATATTCATCAGGACCATAACTCTCCTCAATGATTCCTGCATGGTTCAGACCAAAATTGCTCCGGATATTAATTGTCGGTTTTCCGGTACTTCCCTTTTTCGTTGTAATAATCACAACACCCGCTGCTGCCCTGGATCCATAGACTGCCGCAGCACTGGCATCTTTCAACACATTGACACTGGCTACATCAGCAGGATTGATGCTTGATAAGTCTCCTTGAAAAATAACATCGTCTACCACGATTAAAGGAGAGTTTGATGCTCCTAATGAGGTTCTACCTCTGACTAGAATATCAGAGCTTCCTTCTGCGTTGGTGCTCAAACCAACATTAAGCCCTGGTAAAGCGGACCGCATTAACTCAGTGATATTATTGGCAGCCTGCCTGTCAAGCGCTTTTTCGTCAAAACTTACGACGGAACCTGTAACATCTTTTTTCTCAACAGTTCCATATCCGATCACAACTACCTCTTCCAACTGCTCAGCATCTACCGACATTTGTATGTCTATAACACTTCTTCCAGCCATAGATACTTCCTGTGTCTTATAGCCTACAAAGGATATAGTCAAAACAGATTGTTCCGGTACAGTCAATTTATAATTGCCATCAATATCTGTGGTAGTACCTGAAGAAGTTCCTTTTACAACTACAGAAGCCCCGGGCAAGCCTTGGCCATTTTCATCTGTAATTTTTCCGGAAATCTCTATATCCTCCAATAGTTGGACAGATAGTGCTTCCTCTTCGATACTTTGGTTTTTACGAAAATTAACAACACTAACGTCCTTGTTTACCTGCCTGAACTTGACGTCAGCTTGTCTGGATATTTCGATTAGCAAGTCGCTTACTTTCATATTTCCAGACGGTATGAAAATATTTTTTTTTAGTTTGCTACCTAATTCGACCTGATCATAATGAATATTGAAATCAGTTAACTTTTCGACTGTCTTAAATAAATCCTTTACATTCAAATTTTTCGATTTAATGGCAATGTCCACTTCTTTTACACTAACCGCTTTTTGTGCGTTTATATTAGATGCCAATAGCAAGTTCATTAGTAAAACTTGCACAAATACCCCGTAGACAAAGTACTTAGAAAGCATAATAATTGTTTGTATAGCTTTTAATTTCATATTTTTGTACTGTTAAGAGTTGAAAATCTTTTAACTTTTTTTGGGTAGGAGTCTCATTCCCCAATGTTTATCATACCCGAAAGAAACTGAGCCGGTAACCTTGTTATCGGCTTTTTTTATAGTGCTAAGTGCTATTCATGATTTGCATAGTTTTTTTATTAAAAAATAATAGTGATCGTTTTATTATCAATTTTATAATTAAAACCTTTTACATGACCCATTGTTGAGAGTACATTCTCTAAAGATTCGTTTTGAAATCTTCCGCTGTAGTTCCAATCGCCTGCTTTCTGCTTATTTTGAATTTGTATTTTCACTCCATACCACCTTTCCAGTTCTTGTACCACCGTTGGTAGTCCTACTCTATCCAATACTATGATTCCCTGCTTCCACCCCATCTCCTTTTCAAAATCAAAATCTTTCGATATGAGGTTTTCTTTGTTTGAATCATATTCGGCTCCCATTCCTGGATTAAGAATCAGCCCATTGGCCTTAGCAGACAAGTATTCCACACCAACTTTTCCTGTCATCAAAAGCACTTTTACCAATGGATCATCTGAATAGGCTTTCACATTGAAAGATGTACCCAAAGCTGTAGTTGAGATTCCTTTGGTGACCACAGAAAAGGGTTTTGTCTTATCTTCTGCAACATCAAAAAATGCTTCGCCAGACAAATGAACTATTCTCTTACTATTTTCAACATCGTCTATATACTTTAATTTACTTGCAGCATTTAAATTGACCTTTGTCCCATCAGGCAACTCGAAAGTTGTTTTTCTTCCGTTAGGATTACTTTTTTCTACAGTCGTTATCTGAAGTTGGTCAGTCTCTTGCTGATTTACTATGTGTATGTGATAGGCTGTCCAGGCCAGTCCAACTGCCATAATAAGAATAGCTGCATACTTAAGCCATGATTGTAAATGAATGGCCTTGGATTCTTTGTGATGTGGTTTGCCAAAATCCTTATTTTTCATTGATCCGGTTTCTTCGATTCTTGCTTTTAGTTTTTCAAAAGATTCTGCAGAAGAAGTGTCAAAAGGCTGCTCTATAAAATAATTTCTGATTATTTTGAAAATAAGGTAATTGGACTTTTTGCTTTCTGTCCATTGTGCTATTTCTTTAGAATCATCATTTTCAGGAGAACCACCTAAATCTCTGGCAATGACATTATATATTTCCTCTTTTTCCATTAGAATTCTTGCGTTTCAAATGGTGGACGAAATCCATTAAAAAATCCCCCAAAGGATTTTAATATTTATTGAAATATTTTTTTATAGCCTCAAATAGTTCGCCTAAACAAGCTTTTTTATCTCCAGATTTAAAACAGCTATTTTAATAGTTCTGGTTTGTTTGCAACCATCAATAAACTTAATAGGAGTGTGAACTCACTTATTGAACAAGAAAACCAATTGAATGAATGAAATAAGAGTATTTTGAAGTGGCCTTGATAAATAATGATAACAATGTGAACTACGCATTACCTTCACACTGAAATAAGCATACACAAAAAAATGATGACTTTAAGAGTTTTTTGATTCTGATAGGGGTTATCTTTCAAATAAGATTCTAACATCAACGCCATTTTTTTGACAGCTATCCCCAATTGGTTTTCAACTGTCTTGGGGCTTATCCCGAGTTTCTTTGCTGTTTCTTTGTGGGAAAGCCCCTCAAATTTGATCAAGCGAAAGATTTCGGCACATTTTGGCGGAAGATCCGAAACAGCCATATCAATCCTACCACTTAGTTCCTCAAAAAGATAAATATCTTCCGGGGAAATCTTTACTTCCAGATTATTTAGTTCTTCTATTTCAACAAAATGATTTTTGGAAGATTTTCTGTAGTAATCGAGGGTTCTATTCTTTACCGTCACATACAAAAAGGACTCAATACTCTTTATTTGATCACATTCCCTTCTTTTGTTCCACAACTCAAAAAAGACATCTTCGACTATCTCTTCAGCCACTTCCTTATTCCTGGCTATTGCCAAAGATACGGCCAAAAGCCATTTATAAAATCTATAGTAGAGCTGTTCGAAAGCACTTTGGTTTCCAATTTTGATGCCTTCCAATAATTCCCCGATAGAACTACCACTCAACTTTTTTATGCTCATGGACATTAATCCAGCAAATAAAAGGTATTTCCAACGAAACTGAAAAGGGAATGATGATTATAGATTGGAATGATAATTAGTCACAATGCTTTTTTGAAGAGGTTTTGAAATAGTATTGGCAAAATGCATTTCCCGTGACCGTCCGAAACTTATTAAACAGCGTTTTCATATTTATCTTCATACACCTGAATAGCGTTTTCGCTATGAGCACCTGCTTCTCCCTGATGCCAGAGTATTCCTTTTAATATTCCATCTTTCAAAGATGGTTGTCGTTGCTTGAAGTTTGACTCCTCTATGAATATTATCATGAATCCATTCCTTACCCAAATCATACACAAGTATGAATAAAGTGTTAGAATTGACCATCCAGGGTTTACTAAGAAGTTAATAATTTGTAATTCACAGGTTTGTGAATGATCATTCTGTTGGCCAGATTATTAAACCTGATATCTTTTGATACAGCCAATATTTATTAAGATAACCTTGTAAATGCTTTATGCTGACATGGTAGTGAATATCCCTGATTCATCCTTTCGATTAAATACCTTGGCATTTACTTCTTACTGACATAAAAGGACTTGGAATTGTTCACAGCCAATTTAGCACTTTTTAATGTGACTATTCTGTTGAAGGTCGTTTGTTTCAGGCACTATAAAATTCTATTTAATAAACCACAGACTCATTTACTTTTAGTTGTAAATGAGTCTGTGGTCAAAACATATCTCGTATATCTCAGTACTTCCCCTCAGTAAGTACCTTTTTTTTAATTAAATCAGCCTAAAAACTAATATCCATTTGAAGTCAACTCTGGATTTCTATCTCTAACTCTGGTTGCCAATGGTAGTAGCATGTGCTTCTCTTGGTAGGTAGCACCAAATGGATTGGTATGTCCGATAACTTCTACAAAAGTTACTTCTCCCGGATTGGAGGCTTCTGTTACAGGAAATAATCGTGTTCTTTGAATATCAGACCAGGTTTTAAAAATTAAGGGCAACTCTCGTAACCTTTCTTTCCATACTTCCTGTACAAACTGTGCTTTTGATAAACCAGCTAATTCAGATTCAATTTGGCTCCTATCCGTTTGCCAGTAACCCCTACTTCTAACATCGGCCAAGTATTGGACTGCCTCGCTGGTAACTCCCTCTGTCTGTGCTATTGCCTCAGCAGCAATTAATAGTATTTCTGAATAAACATTTATTTCTATGTCCTTTGCCCCCCTTGCTGTTTCGAACAACGCTTCTTCATTGTACCATTTATAAGGTGCCCATAGGCCATTAAAATCGTAAGTAACCCCATTTCGGTCAATCGAATTATACCATATTTGGCGGTTCTGCCCCCTAATATCCACACTCGGGTCATAGACCTTTAAAAATTCATCAAGTGGACGGTAAACAATCCATACATCTCCCAAAATCCCAGGAACACCGGCAGATTTAGGTATTGAAAGCTGTGGGTAACTAATGGGTTTTAATAGTTCATCGGCCTCCACTGAAAAAATATACTCACTCTCGACCTCAGAAGTACGCATCTTGCTAAATGCACTTTCTTCCACGGTATTGCCATTTTCAATAAGACCGTATTGATTACTATTGATAATAATCCGTGCTGCATCAGCCGCTTTACCATAACTCTCTGTACCTCCCTCAAGCGGAAATCCAGCTTTTTGGAGTTGAACATTTGCAAGGGTAGCGGCCACAGCACCTCTGGTTATCCTATACCCGTTCATTGAAAACAAGACATCTGGCAAGCCCCCATTTTCCAATGCCCATTCAAGGTCCTCTATAATCAGATCATACACGGATTCTGCCTCAGTGCGATTCACATAGATATTTTCCAGACTTTCAAAAGGCTCCACTACAAGCGGTACATCGCCAAAATCTCTAACTAAAGCAAAATAATTGAACGCCCTGAAAAATTTTGCTTCCGCCAGCAATCTATTTGCCTCTGATTGTGAAAGGGCTTCCACTTCAGGAATATATTTTAAGGCAACATTAGCCTTTGCAATGGCATCATACGCATCTCTCCAGTAGAAAAACAGGTATTCATCCAAATTATCAGGGCCAAGTGTTAAATGATTAGCTTCAAAAGGCCCGGGGCGTTCAGTGCGTTCATTTTCAAAAAGGCCAGACATATATCCACCTATCATTGCATTGATCTGAAAATCACCACTAACGTATCTTGCTATCACACCTATCCCGTAAAGCGAGTTTACAACACCTCGTACATCATCGGGTTCATTAAAAAATTGATTGACAGCAACTTGGTTTTTAGGTGCTTCTTCAAGAAACTCATTGCAAGAAAAAACAGTCAGAAGAAAAACAACTGACATTACTGTTTTTAATATTTTTTTCATGATAATATATTTAATTTTTTGTCTAAAATTGAACATTTAGCCCCAGACTAAACGTTCTTGCTTTTGGGTATGAATAAAAGAATATATTCTGACCAAAATTAGAATCGTCCCACTGACCATTGGACTCAGGATCATAACCTTTAAAATCATCTGAATAGATGATAAAAGCATTCTCAATGCTAGCGTACACTCTCAAATTTCTAACCCTGAGCTTCTCATTATTAAAGTTATAGCCAAAAGAAATTAGATTGCCCCTGATATAAGACCCATTGGCCACCCAATGGCTATCAACTGCGAGATCCTGGCCCGAAAAGCCAGAATGACGTATGCGAGTAATAGGAGTATTCTGATTGTCAGGTGTCCATGAATTGTAAAGCACTGTTTTAAAAGCACTTATCTGACCTTGACGGTCTTCAGCTGTTGTAACGAACTGCTGTAAAATCTCTGCTCCTAAAGAAAATTGCATATCGACGATTGCATCGAATCGGCCGAAATTAAATCTATTAATAAAACTTCCTCTATAATCAGGAAGCCCACTGCCTATAATTTGTTTTTCTTCACTGCGTTTTACCATACCAGGTAATTTCCCCGCTTCAGTAGCAGCAGCAACTTCGTCAGTTCCATAAGTGCCTAACCTGACCTGCCCCCAAAATGAACTAACTGGCTCTCCCACCCTTAAGATCGTTTGACTACCACCGACCCAATTAGGACCAGGGAAGATATCCTCGTCATTTTCACCTAAAGCCTCAACCTTATTTTTATTGTAATTCAATGAAAGAGAGGTGTTCCATGAAAATTTATCGGATTCTATATTCGTTGTTGAAATCAACAAATCGATTCCTCTGTTCGAAAGAGATCCAATGTTGTCAGTAATAGAAGTAAAACCACTTGTTGATGGTACGGGACGATCAAGCAATAGATTGGTTGTCAATTTATAATAATAATCCGCCTCAATTGACAGTATATTGTTAAAAGCACGAAGGTTAAAACCTAAATTAAGCTGGCTACTTTTTTCCCATTGGAGGTCGGGATTTGCCAGGCGTGTTATCCTGCTAGTAGACCTCAATGCCCCTCCAATCATGTTTGTGCCAGAACTGACAGTTGCCAATGAAGAATATGATCCGATTTCACTATTCCCGGTAAATCCATAAGATGCTCGTAATCTTAACATGTTGATAAAATTCACATCTGTCATAAAATCTTCTTCGGAAACAGACCATGAAATTCCACCTGAAGGAAAGAAAGCATATTTGTTATTGTTTCCAAATCGGGATGATCCATCTACACGACCCGTTAGAGTAGCAGTATATTTGTCTTTAAATGTATAGTTGCCACGAAAGAAATAAGAATTCATAGCCCAATCTGTATAGTTAGAAGAAGGGGGGCTTGGGATTTCCGCAACGCCTACATTATTGTATTTAAAAAAGTCATTAGTAAACCCACTGACAGTAATAGTACTCTCGTCAAAAGTAGATCCTTGCCAACTGGCTCCCAAAACAGCCTTCAAATGGCTCGCCCCAAACGTCTTGTCATAGGTAAGAAAATTCTCATTTTGCCAAAATCGTGAGTCATTATTCCCTATTTTGGCTAATCCATTCGGATTTCCTGGCCCAAGAATACTTCCAGAAGCATAATAACGATTTTTAACTAACCTATTGAGTATCCCTACCTGAGACCTAAAAGTAATGTCGGGAGTAATACGCACATCGACAAAAACATTTCCTTGGATATTGGTTCTATCAAACAAATTTTCGACCTCATTAAGAATAGAGACAGGATTAGGATAACCGAAGAAATTAAGAGTTGTCCCTTCAGTCGTTCTTGAATCTGCGTAAGTCCCATCGGGCCACCTTATCGGATAAATTGACGGCATTTCTATAAGGCCTCTGGCTATTGCATCCACTCCGCTACCTTCTACCTGGGGTTTGCTTTCCCAAATATGATTTAATCGAAAAATAGACCCAACAGATAGCCATTTAGACAATGTCGCATCATTGGATAATTTCACATCCATTCTTTTCAATTCCGAGGTTAGTATAACTCCTTGTTGTTCAGTATAGTTTAAAAATATACCTGTTGAAGAATTTTCCCCTGCAGATCGAATGCTCAAATGATGATCTTGTGAAATAGCTGTTCTTGTAACTTCTTTCTCCCAATTGGTATCATATATTGGATTGCCCGCATTATCAAAAAGAAGATCGTTATCCAATACCAGTTTCGGCTCATCGCCAGGTGCATAATCATTATAATATGTGGCATTTTCAAAAGCGATTCTTTGCACCTCCATAAATTCCGAAGCATTCAGGGCATCATATAAAGAGTTCTTTTTTTTAGCCAGGGTACCAAAACTGAGATTAAATTTATATTCAACGGCAATACCCTTTTTATCCAATCCTCCTTGTGTTGTAATCAATACAACACCATTTGCACCCCGTGCACCATAAATAGCCGCAGAAGAAGCATCCTTTAGTACCTCCATGCTCTCAATATCACTAGGATTCAAATAATCAATATTATCCACTTGCATTCCATCCACGACATACAGAGGAGCACTGGAGGCATTAATCGTTCCCATTCCACGTATAAGAACACGATTATTTCCACCCGGCTCACCTGAATTTGTAAATACGGTAACTCCCGCTATTTTACCTCTTAGGTTCTGTAATGGATTAACACTTGGCTGTGAGGATAAATCCTCTCTTGTTACAATTCCGACAGACCCGGTAATTTCACTCTTTTTGGAAGTACCATACCCAACAACTACTATCTCTTCCAATTGATTTGCATCGACTTTCATTTGTATGTCAATCACACTTTGGTTTCCCACAACGACATCCTGAGTCAGGTATCCCACATAGGAAATCGTAATAATAGATTGCTCCACCACCGATATTTTATAATTGCCATCCAGGTCAGAAGTAGTACCTGTAGTGGTGCCTTTAACTACCACAGAAGCACCAGGGAGGCCCTGACCATTTTCGTCGGTGATTTTTCCAGAGATATCAACATCCGCTAAGAAAACAACTTCAAGGGCTTTTTCATCAGGCAAATCCAAGTTTGAGTCAATTTTAGTTACCGATATGTTATTGTTTACCTGCCTGAATTTAAGCTTTGCTTTTTTGGATATTTCAAACAATACATCCGCTACAGAGTTTACTTTACCTTTCGGAATATTCAATCTTATTTTTTTATCCAAATCTTTCTTGTTGTAATAAAAAGCAAAATCGGTATTCAATTCTATCAGATCAAAGGTTTCCTGTAGTGTTTTATCTCTGAAAGAAGTGTTTAAATGTGTCTCCTTCACACTTGAATATTGGGCGTTGGTGCTATAAGCAAACAAAAGGCTCATGCACATTATCTGGAGAACTGAACCATAAGCCAAATATTTTATGGTCATAATTATTATCCGTAATAGTTGAAATTTCATACATTTGAATAGTTAATTGTGAAACTTAAGTTTTGCAATCATTTTCCTGAATGATCATTTTAGTCGGTGTTACATTCAGGAAATAAAAATTGCCCCGGGTGTGTTCATTCGGGGTTCTTTTTTTTAACTGGAATTGACTTTTATTTTTCTCATCATTTAAAGTTTAGTGTTACTTCCCTTTCCTTTATTTCAAATTCGAATTTCATCGAGTGCCCCAGAATCTGTAAAACATTTTCCAGGCTTTGATTTTTAAAACTACCTGTTCCCCGAATGTCTTCATCTGACTGTAGATTTTTTACCTTAAAGGTTACATCATACCATCTTTCCAGCTCTTTCAGAGTTTCGAACAGCTTGGTATCATCAAAATAAATCACCCCCTCTTTCCACGACAGTACTTTTCGGGCATCAAAGTTTTGCCTGATAAATTGATGGTCATCAACGACGGCCTCTTCTCCGGGATTTAATATGAAATCCTTTTCGCTTTCTGGAAACTGAAAATCACTTTCTACTTTGACACTCCCTGTTGCTAATGACACACTGATAGAGGGTTCATCTTGAAAAGCCCTTACATTAAATGAAGTACCCAATGCTGTAGTAGTGATTTTACCTGATTTTACAATAAATGGCCGTAACGGATCTTTTACTACTTCGAAAAATGCTTCCCCCGTCAATTCAATGCTTCTCGTTTTCTGTCCATAATTTTCCAAATATTTGATGGAACTCTCAGAATTGAGGTAAACTTTCGACCCATCTTTTAACGTGATTGTAGATTTCTGCCCCTTTGAATTGACTTTCTGAATGGTAACTATTGCTTTTTTTTCAATGTTTTCATCAGGCCAATATCGATTAGTTGCAAATAATCCTGTCACCAATAAAAGAACACCAGCCAGCTTCCACCAATGTTTTCGGTAAAATGACACAGCCCTTTCGGATTGTTCTTCCCTGACAGCATAATCATAGAATGATGATTCTTGTTTACGAACCTGCATTTTAGTCATCAGCTGTTGATAGACTTCTTCCTTTCTTTGGCTGTCTAGTTCAGTACCTTTACTTTTATGTTCCCAGCTGGCTTTAAGCAGTGCTGTAACCTCCTCGTCATTACCAGTGCTTACCAACCAGTCTTGTACGAACCTCATCTCATCGGGAGTACATTGCCTGTTGATAAATTTCCGAAGCAATTGCTTGTTCATATCTTTTATATTTTTAGCCTTTGGAGGCTCTTCATTATTAAATACACAGGAATTTCAGGTAACCGTTATTGTAACCAGGAAATTTTTCTCTCAAACCGAAAATATTTCACATAAACAACACGCCACAGTCAGTGTGGTAAACTCAATATAACTTCTAAGGTATTTGATAGATTTGCGCATTTGCCCCTCTACTGTATTTTCTGAGATTTTGAGTTTTTTTGCTATTTCCTTATTAGCCAATCCGTCTATCCTGCTAAGGCGAAATATTTGTTGTCTTTTGGGTGGTAAAGCTTCGATGGCCTTTATAAGAAGTTGCTGCATTTCACCGAGCATTATGTCTTCTTCGGTTTGATTTCGCACGGCACTGTTATCTTCGACAGGAAAAAAACAGGAAGGTTCCATTACCTTTTTTCTGAGTTTGTTTAACGTCAGGTTTTTAGCAATTCGGAAAATATACCCATTGACTGAAATACTCTCATCCAGTTTTTGTCTGTTTTCCCATATTTTTAAAAACGTATCCTGAACGACTTCTTCGGCATCTTCTGTGGAATATGTGTAGGTCTGGGAGAAGTTTAATATTTTCGGATAATATGCATCGTACAAAGCCCTGAATGCGCCAAGATTTCCTTTTCTTATCTGAGCAACCAACTCATTATCTACCTTGTCTTGAAACTGCATTTTCAATTGTAAAAGTTTATTTTACCCAAAAGATATTCATAGTATAGTTATCAAATTCTTTCACCCTTTCAACAAACCCTTAGAATTTCATCACAATGAAGACCCATTATTTAATACACAGAAAACCTCATTACCCGTTATCAGGCAAGAAAAAAGTTTTTTTACTAATGAGGCTAAATAATAACGAAGTGCCTCGTTCCGGAATAGTGTTAGATAAAAAGAATCAGTAACTAAATTGCTTTTTTACTTCAAAAAGAATTGTTTATCCAAAGTCATTTTGGAATATTTAATATGTATTAGTTTTAGAAGATTCCCACCCTATAATGGCAGTTTTGCGTGTTGTTCCCCACATATAGCCACCAAAGATACCTGTTGATTGTATCACCCGATGACATGGAATTAAAAATGCAACCGGATTGCTGCCTATTGCTGTTCCTACAGCTCTTGAAGCAGCAGGCTTTTCTATTTCTTTGGCAATATGGCCGTAAGTGACCAACTTTCCCATCGGGATTTTCAATAAGGCTTCCCAAACTTTAAGCTGAAAGTCTGTTCCTTTCAAATGCAATTTTACTTGCCCAATTGTATTCCAATCTTGGGAGAATATTTGCAGGGCACTTTGTTGAATTTGATCTGTTCTTTCCTGAAAAATTGCATTTGAAAACCTCTGTTTCAATTCTAAAAAAGCAATTTTCTTGTCGTCTGCAAAACTAATTTGGCAAACACCTTTGTGGGTAGTAGCGATCAGTATATTGCCAAACAAACTTGTATTGTAACTGAAGTTAATAGAAAGGTTTTCTCCTTTATTTTTGTATTCTCCAGGAGTCATCCCTTCGATGTTCACAAACAGATCGTGCAACCTGCCTGTGCCAGAAAGCCCGGTTTCATAAGCAGCATCAAATAAGCTGGTCTGGGTATTGTTAAGTATTCGTTTAGCATGCTGAACACTGATGTATTGGAGGAATTTTTTAGGGCTTACACCTGCCCAGTCGGTGAACAACCTCTGAAAATGGAAGGGACTTAAATGAACGCTTTCTGCTATTTCGTCAAGCGAGGGTTGCCTGGTATGGTTTAGCCTGATATAGTTGATTGCCTCAGCGATCCGGTGGTAATTGATGTCTTCCTGTGTACTCATTATTTTCCAATTTCATACAAAATTATACCTGTGTCAAAGCTAATAAAACCCGAAACTTGCGAAATGTTTTGCACATAGATATGAGCAAGAAAAAGCCTGCTCTCTTACCAGAAGAGAGCAGGCTTTTTCCACTATTTTTGAGACAACTCAACCAAAGTGAACTTGTTATTCTCTATAGCTGTCAAATTTTGATTTCTTTTTAACTCTCGGAAACACATTGTCCTCCAGATTGACATCAGCTGTCTCCTTGTCCGGATCAATCACAATATTTACCACTTCTTTTTCTTTGGCAAAGACCTTGGTCACTTGCTGTTCGTTTCTTCTCCAAACTTCTGCAGGAATAAATTCTCTTTCGGTAGTGCCATCTTCAAATGTCCATTCAATGATGATCGGCATAACCAATCCTCCGTTGTTTTTGAAAGTCAACTCATAAAAATTACGGTCAGCGTTCGCCAGCTTAATTTGATCATCATCAAGTTTGTTTCTAAACTCCCTGTATTCTGAATTGGAAGTATTTTTAAAAGTAAACTTTTGAGCTTCATCTCCGAATGAGTTTTCATCCACTTGAGATTCACCGGACGATACCCGGGCATTTCTTGATCTTTTGGGTTTGTTTTCCAATTGGCTATCCGGAATGTCCATTTTATACCATTTCACCTTATCAAGTGCAATATCCACATTGTCAGTGGTATAAAACCAACCTCTCCAAAACCAGTCCAAATCTACTGCTGAAGCATCTTCCATTGTCCTGAAAAAATCTCCTGGGCTTGGCCTTTTAAAGGCCCATCTTTCTGCATAAGTTTTAAATGCGTAATCAAAAAGTTCAGGTCCCATAATGGTCTCTCTCAGTATATTCAATGCTGCCGCAGGCTTGCCATACGCATTGTTACCCAATTGCAACACTTGCTCCGAGTTAGTCATAATAGGCCTCATTCCCTCAGGATTTCCCTTCATGTAGTTTACAATCAAATCTGCTCTGCCCCGTGATTTTGGTTTTTCGGGATAATATCTTGTTTCTGTCAATGACTGCACAAAAGTATCAAGCCCCTCATCCATCCAGGTCCATTGTCTCTCATCAGAATTGATAATCATCGGAAAGTAGTTGTGCCCTACTTCATGGATAATTACGCCAATCATACCCCACTTTGTAGCATCCGAATATACTCCTTCGTCATTCGGCCTGCCATAGTTGAAACAGATCATAGGATATTCCATACCTATAGAAGCAGTATGCACTGAAATAGCTACTGGATACGGGTAATCAATCGTAAAGTGTGAATAACCCAACAAAGTGTTTGCTACAGCTTTCGTAGATTCTTTTTCCCACAGTGGGTTTCCTTCTTTGGGATAATACGACATAGCCAAAGGTGTTTTTGTGCTCAATTGCACTGCTTGTGCATCCCATATAAATTTTCTGGAGCATGCAAAAGCAAAGTCTCTTACATTGTCCGCATGAAATTCCCAGGTTTTAGTTTTGGTACTTTTATTTTTCTCGTTGAAAATGGCTTCCTCCTGCGTTCTGATCAAAACGGGTTTATCAAATGTTTTTTTAGCCAATTCAAATCTTTCAATTTCCTGTGCTGACAATACTTCTTTTGGATTTTGTAACCAGCCGGTCGCTCCTACCATAAAAGCTTCAGGCACAGTCAGTTTCACCTTATAATCACCAAATTCCAAAGCAAATTCACCTGTTCCTAAAAACTGCTTATTTTGCCAGCCTTCCAAATCGTCATAAGGAGCCATTCTCGGAAACCACTGCGCAATAGCATATAAATAATTATCATCTTTTGGAAAATATTCATAGCCTGATCTGCCTCCCAGTGTCATTCTATCCTGAATATTAAAATTCCATGCTATTTTGAAAGAAAAGCTTTCTCCTGACTTCAGTGAGGCAGGCAAATCAACCCTCATCATAGTTTTATTGATCGTTTTTGAAAGTGTTTTTCCATCTGCTGTAGTCACTGATGTAATATTGAAACCACCTTCAAAATCAAATTCTTTGGTAATGCTCTGAAGTCCCATACCGCTTACTTTTTCCTGCATGCTTCTTGTTTCCGTCATATCAGCATCTGATCCAGATGCTCTCTTATTTTGATCGAGCTGTAACCAGAGATAATCCAAATCATCAGGAGAATTATTAAAGTAGGTGATGGTTTCTACTCCTGTAATAGACTGGTTGTTGTCATTCAAACTTGCTTCTATTACATAGTCGGCTTTCTGCTGCCAATAGTCTTTTCCAGGAGCTCCCGATGCTGTTCTGTAAGTATTAGGAGTTGGCAAAATAGTTTCCAACTGTTCAAATTTTTGCCCCCATTTTTCTTGTGCATTTCCCAAATATGGAAGTCCCAGCACCACGATAATCAATAACTTTTTCACTTAAATCAATTTTAAAATTTAAAACCAAAACACCAACTCTCTTCAGTTGTATCGTTATGATTTTTCTTAGTTTACATTTTTTCTTTATTATCTTATAGTATCCCTTACCAAAACCTGGTTTCGATCATCAGAATGATTGCTACACCAGCCACAGCTGAGGATACCACCATATTCCAATCCCTTCGGTTTCTTCCCAGCACACCTGTAACAACAAATGCCAGAAACAAAGTAACCAACACAATGATAATTTGTCCCAATTCAAGTCCAAGATTGAAAGCAAATAGCTGCGTAAGCAAATCAGAATTTTTACCCAGCATGCTTTTCAGGTAATTAGAAAAGCCCATTCCATGGATAAGCCCAAAAGCAAGCGCAAAGAAATAATTTAAATTACCATTTTTATCATTTGATAACTGATTTCCTTTCGTAATATTAGTGACAGCTGTGATGAATATCGTAACAGGTATTAGAAACTCAATGAGTGACTTGTTGACCACTATAATATCCAAAACCGCAAGTGCAAGTGTAAGAGAATGCCCTACCGTAAATGCAGTAACTAATACCAATACTTTTTTCCATTCATACATTTGATAAAGAGCACACAAAGCCACCACAAACAATATATGGTCATAACCTTGTATATCGAGAATATGCTCTCTACCTAGCTGGAAATACAATTCAAAGTCTGACATAAATTAAATTATTTTTTTCTTTTCTATAATATGAAGGTCTCTTTGAGGAAATGGTATTTCAATACCGTTTTTATTGAACTCCTCAAATATCATATATCGCAGGTCACTTTTAATTCTCTCTACGGTAAACGAATGTTCGACCCAAAAGAAAATTTGGAAATCAAGAGAAGATTCTCCGAAATCATTGAATCGAATGAATGGCTCTGGTTTTTTAGATACTTCCCCATGAGAATGAACACATTTAGTCAGAATGTCTCTTACCATATTCGGATCACTTCCATACGCTACACCTACATTCACATGAAATCTTGTATGTTCATCATTATGACTCCAATTGATGATTTTGTCATTGACAAACTTGGAATTTGGAACAATCATGAAAATATCATCTCTGGTTTTTATCTCAGATGTCCTCAAACCAATATGAGTTACCTTTCCTATTTCTCCATCTTCCAACTGGATTACATCATCAATCTTCAACGTTCTCTCTATCAACAAAATAAGCCCGGAAGCTAAGTCGTTAAATAACTGTTGCAAACCAAGACCAACACCTACCAGCAATGCTGCGATACTGGCCAGCAATATAGATATTTGCATGCCCAGACTTTCCAATATCAAGACACACACCAACACCCATATAAAATATTTGATTATTTGAAAAACAGACCAACTGGCACTTTTATCAAGTTTATTCTTGTCCACAAGTCTTTGAAAGACTCGTTTAATCACCCACAATACCACCAATGTAGCAAGGACAATCAACATACTGATCATGACACTATAGACACTTATTTTAAAGTGTTCAGATTCAACAAATGTATAGCTCAATATTTCCTTAAGTGTCATGGTTTTATTGCAGATGTATTCTAATACTAATTCAATTAGTTAAAATTATATCTAATTTTGGATTCATTATTGATAAGGCAAACTTAATACCAATAAACAGTCTGAATCGTGGTGAATTATATAATCCCTTTATTCTTTTATTTAAGCGGTGCATTAGCCCATGCTTTTCATATATCTGTATGCGAAATAGAATATGATGAAGAAAGAAAATCACTTGAAATCACACACCGTGTATTTCTGGACGATCTGGAAACAACACTAAAGTCCTGGTCAGGTGATCAAAGTATAGATGTGATAAATCCAAAAGTTGAAAGTGATTTTCAAAAAATACTGGGTAAATACATGCTTGAAAAATTTTCTGTTAATGTAAACGGAAAAGAAACAAACCTTTCTTTTTTGGGATCAGAACCCGACGGAGATGTAATGTATTGCTATATTGAATTAACCGGAGTAAAAAAGCTGAACTCCTTATATATTGTGAACCAAATATTTATGGATAAGTTTGACGATCAGATGAATATGGTTCACATATATAAAGGTGAAAAAACCACATCAACAAAATTCTCGAAGAACAACACAGATTTTACGATAGATTTCGAATAACTCAGTTTTCATCCTCATCAGTAAAATAACGATCAGTATCGTCATCTTCCTCCTGGATCACTTCTGTAGTCACCTGACCTTCTTCTAACAGTACTTCCTCTTTCTCTTGTTTTTTCTTCTTGTATTTTGTCACCTTAAATTCAGTCCTACGATTAATTTGATGCTCCTCTTCAGTTTGAGCTTCTTTGATTTTCAGGTGAGTTTCTCCGTACCCTTTTGGAATAAGCCTATTGTAGTCCACTCCCTTAGAAACTATATAATCAACAGCTGATTTGGCTCTTCTCTGAGAAAGGCTCATATTGTAATTGTCATCGGCCCGGGCATCCGTATGTGAACTCAGCTCTATAGTAATCTCAGGATTGTCCTTCATCATGACTACTAACTTATCCAACTCAAGTGCTGCATCTGGCCGGATATCCGATTTATCTAAATCATAATAGATATTTTCCACCAATATTGGTTTTTCGATTATGATTTGATCCAAAGGCAAATCCATGGTGAAATTCACATTGGTCACCGTATTTTCCAGCTTGGTTCTATCCACAGATTTGCCAACAGTAGAAAACGGCTTTCTGGTGGTGAAATAATTCTCCTTTTCTGCTAATAAGTCATAATTTTCTTCCGAATAAACCCTGAAATTATACTTGCCATCAACTTGTGTGTAATCTTCATCAATAATCTGCCCGTCCTCGTCCAACAAATAAACCTTTGTGTTTGCCAGAGGTTTCAACTCTCCGGTTTCCAGATCGGGAGTCTGAGTAGTTCCTGACAGAAAATAATTTACGATTTTAAGATTTGGGTCATCATTAACAAAAGTATAAATGTCATCATCTCCTTTGCCACCATCTCGGTTGGAAGTAAAAAAACCCCGTGTTTCATTGAACAAATAGATACCAAAATCGTCTTTAGGGGAGTTTATGGGCTCTCCTGCATTTTCCACAATAATTTCTCCGTTTTCCCTGCGTGAAATAAAAATATCAGCTCCACCCATCCCCGGATGTCCATCAGAAGAAAAATACAACTGGCCGTCTTCTGCAATAAAAGGGAATACCTCATTCCCAGGTGTGTTTATCTTATCTCCAAGATTTCTCACATCAACCCATCTTCCTCTTCTATTCAATTTTGCAGTATAAAGATCTATACCACCAAAACCTCCCTCTCGATTGGATGCAAAATACAATGTCTTTCCGTCAGAACTCAAAGCTGGTGAAGAATCCCATGAATCACGCCGACTGGCATTGATAATCCTGGGCTTTGTCCATCTTCCGTTCCTTACTCTGGTAAAATAAAGATCTACTTCATTGGTACCACTGTATTTTCCATTGTTTCCTTTAGCGTATATAACTGACGAACCATCCTGTGATATAGCAATGGAACCTTCATTTATATTAGGGTCGTTGATGATTTCCGGTAAAGGGGTGAGCGTATTAAGGTCAACTTTTGCACCCTTTGTCTTTATTTTATAAATATCAGTAAAAGGAGTACCAGTAGTTTTATAAATTTTACCACCGTCTCTATTAGAAGTAAAATAAAGAAATCCGTTATTATATACCGGAGAATACTCTGCACTTGGTGTGTTGATCTCCTCCAGGTTCTTCACTCTAAAATAATTAACCTTTTCTTTTACCGTAGTAAGCCCTTCAATATTTGACAACTCCTTTTGAGCCAGTGCAACAACTTCTTCTTCTTGCCCTTTGTTCAAATAATCTTCCAATACTTTTTTAGCCTCATCATATTTTTGATTTGCTTTTAGAGAAGATGCATAATAATAATTGGCAGACTCGTCATCAATACCTGCATTTAAAGATGCCCTGTAAAATGGTTCAGCTTCATGTAGTCTGTTGGACTTTCTATAGGCCTCAGCAAGTTTGAAATTTGATACCGGATCATTGGGTTTCAATGATTTTTGATACATAAGAATAGCCGAATTGTATTCTCCATTCAAAAAACTTTTTTCAGCCTTTTTCATAGAACTACAAGAGCCCAAAACGACCACAAAAATCAAAATCAAAGCTTTATTCATATTCTCTCAACCGATATAAAATGTACAAGAATCATTTCTGATCATTAAACTAACAATAATCTTGCAAAATCCCCCTACACTAAAATTATTTGACCGCTTCTATTTCTTTAGAAATACCTTTTGAGCCATGTTTCCCCTGCAGGCACTTTCCACTCATTTCTGAACTGATCGATATTTTCTACTAAATTGTTGAAGGTTATGGTTTCTGAACTGATTTTACCATCCAAAATAAGGGATTTCAAGTCATGCATTGCACTTTGGAAAATTTCTCCATTTAACAAAAATGCTACTTTCGTTCTGTCAAAAAAGTTAAGGTTTAGTTTGTTCTCCAGATTTCGGATCAATCCTACTGAGGCGTCTATTGAACAACCACTTGCCTGATTGTAATTTTCATCCACCGAAATCACAAGAAATTTACTGTGAAAAACGGAAAAGGAACTTTTCAATGGATTTCCATGTGCTGACCATTCCGATAAAAATTGCTTAGCTGAATCTTCTATAAAATTGGTCTCCTGATTGCTTAGTTGTCGATCTGCCTGATAAATCCAAACTCTGGAAGTCGGCGACATCTCTTCAAATGGAATATACATAGTTAATTTTTTTGATGTCAATCATAAATACGAATTGATGCACCAAAAGTAAGCAATAAATAAAATTTTATTTCTGTTTTAAGCGGGTGATGCCCTGATTACACTTCTACTTCTTCCAATTTTTCAGGTTCACGAGGAAAAATCAATGATAGAATTACTGAAAGTATCAAAACTCCAATAATAAATCCAAATGACAGAAATATTGGAATATGTAGATCTATCAGTTCAGCAAGCATCTTGCCTCCAATAAATATGAGAACAAAAGAGAGCCCTTTTTGTAGCAAATAGAATTTATCCAACACATTAGCAAGAAGAAAAAACATAGCCCTAAGCCCCATAATAGCAAAAATATTTGAGGTATAGATCACGAACTCATTTTGAGAAATGGCAAATACAGCAGGGATAGAATCTACTGCGAAGATCAAATCAGTGGATTCAATGAGCACAATAACTATAAATAAGGGCGTAAACCATAACTTTCCCTTTTCAAAGAAAATAAATTTTCCACCTCTGGCTTCTTGAGACACTGGAAGTACCTTACGCACCAATTTTATCAAAGCATTTTTCTCAGGCTCAATCTCCATTTCATCATCATCTTTGAAAATCTTGATGCCTGAATATATCAGGAATGCTCCGAAAATGTAAAGTATCCAGTGAAACTCACCTATTAATAGTGCTCCAAGAAAGATAAAGATTGCTCTGAAAATAATTGCTCCCAAAATCCCCCAAAATAGAATATCATGGTAGTATTCTTCTTTAACATTGAAATATCGAAGAATGAGTAAAATCACAAAAATATTATCTACAGAAAGTGCTTTTTCTGTAACGTAAGCAGAGAAAAATTCAAGTGCATCTTTTGATCCTCCTCCGAAAAAATAGATCAGCCCTCCAAATACTACCGAGACAAATACCCAGAATATAGTTTGAATTAAAGCATCCTTTTGAGAAATTTTTCTGGCTTTTTTATGAACCAAACCAAGATCAACAACTAGAAATAATAAAATAATTACTCCGAAAATACTAAAAAGAAGCATTTCGTTATTCCCGGAAAATAGGGCTAAAAGCATAGGTTATAGTTATTTGGTTACTTTTCCCTTAAGTGATTGAACAATAATGGACAAAGAAAGATATAATTATTGAATTTATAAAATTGAAGACGATAATAATTGTACTATGTAAATTGTTTTTAGGATAATTTTTAGTGTGTAGCATATAGAATAACCTACTTGCCACAGTTTTCAGCAATATCATCAGACATCTCGTGCTATAATTGTTCTATAGTACCGGATTTAATTTTCGCTAAACTGCAACTTAATGAGGTTTTCGTAAATCCCATCGCTCTTTGAGGACAGATCATTATGATTTCCAGACTCCACAATTTTTCCTCCTTCTAGCACATAAATTCGATCTGCTTTTCTGATGGTCGCCAGCCTATGGGCAATGATAATGGTAGTTCTGTTTTTCATCAGTTCATTCAAAGCATCTTGAACTGCTTTTTCAGACTTAGCATCTAAAGAACTTGTGGCTTCATCCAATACCAATATAGATGGATTCTTTAAGATTGCCCGAGCTATAGCAATACGCTGACGCTGGCCTCCGGAAAGCTTGACTCCTCGTTCTCCAACCAATGTATCAAATCCCTCAGGAAACGACTCAATAAACTCTAAGGCATTGGCTTTTTGAGCTGCTTCCTTGATTGCTTCAAGATCGGCATTCGTATTTCCATATCCTATATTTTCTTTGATAGAACCTCCAAAAAGTATGACTTCCTGAGGTACAATACCAATGTTCTTTCTAAAAGCCCTTAGATTATACTCATTGATGTTTTTACCATCTACCTTAATAGCCCCGCTATCAAGCGGGTACATTCGCATCAGCAATTGTATCAATGTTGATTTCCCTGCTCCGCTTGAGCCAACCAAAGCAATTTTCTCTCCTTTTTTCAAATCAAAAGAAACACCTTTTATGACTTCAATCTCATTCCTGGATGGATAAGAAAATCGTACATCTTCAAAAGACAGATTTCCATTCAAATAAATTTTATCGCCAATACTATTCGAATCCTGTTCTTGTTCTTCGCCATGCAGTTCTAAAATTCTTTCCGACGCTCCAATGGCACGCTGAACCTGACCATACATATCTCCCAACCCGGCAATAGACCCACCTATGAATGCTGTATAAAAAAAGAAAGACATCAGTTCGCCGGACAACAAATCTCCATTTTGTAAAAGGTGTGCCCCGTACCACATAATCCCAACCATACCTCCGAAAAGCGCAAAAATGATAAATGAGATCAATCCACCACGATACTTGGCAGTTTCAATAGCTTTGCTTACTACCACATCCTGGCTTTTTTTGAATCGGGCTATTTCAAACAATTCATTAGTGAATGTCTTTACGGTAGATATTGTCTGAAGTGTTTCTTCTATTATGGTAGATGACTTAGCCAGTTCTTCCTGAGTGTTTTTAGAAAGTTTTTTAATCTTTTTACCAAAAAACATGGCAAAAACAATCAGTACAGGAAAGGTTCCCAGCATAAACAAACTCAACGACGGAGTGGTGAAAAATATAATCGCTACACCAACTACAAGGGTCACAAGCTGTCGGGTAACTTCTGCTAATGTGGTAGAAAAAGTTGTTTGGAGTAAGGTAACATCCGATGAAATCCTGCTCATCAATTCTCCCGTTCGGGTTTTATCAAAAAAGGAAACAGGTAAAAACAGAATTTTACTGAACAGTGACTTTCGCACATCAGACATGGCTCTTTCACTTACCTGAGCAAACAGATATACCCTAAAAAAGGAAAGGATGCTTTGGACAAACAAAATGGCTACCAGTGACAGGGCAATTAAATGAATTTCATTTAAGTACCAGGTTCTATTACCCGTAGCTACGTCTATGAGTTTTCCCGCAACATAAGGAAAAGCCAACAGTAAAAAACTTGAAAAGACAAGGAATATAAACCCAACAATAAATTTTGTTTTATAGGGAAGCATAAACCTGAATATCCCAAATAATTTCTGAAGGTTTTGTTTGTTCAACTTACGCTTTTCCTCTTCAGCCAATTTTGCTTTTGCCATCAGGTTTTATTTATAGAGTTATAAGCCGCAAAGGTATCTACAGACATGGACATAGCCAACTGGAATGTGATTTGTTGGAATTTCAAAACAGGCAACAGCGATAAAAAACAAAGAAGGGAGTAAAATCCCTCTTAGTTCCTCATATTCTTAAGTTTGTCCACTTCAAGCAACTTAATCTTACTGGCTTTTATTTCTATCAGACCTTCTTCCTTAAAGTCGGACAATGTACGGATAACTGATTCCGGAGAAGTCCCAACAATGTTCGCCAAATCTTCTCTGGAAATGCTCATTTCGAAAGTTTCCTGTCCTTCTTCTTCAAATTTTTTCTTAAGGTAAATCAATGATTCGGCCACTCTTTTTCTCACCGAATTATAGGCTAGTTTCAATAACCTTTCTTCGATTTCCATTAGGTTGTTGGAAATCATTTTTATGAATCGGTTGGCTACATCCCGGTTGCTGCTGAGCAAGTTGAAAAAATCCTGCTTTGGTATGGTGCAAATTTCTGATTCCTCCAGTGCCATAGCTGATTCATTGTACACCATCTCTTCCAGCAAAGACATATAGCCTATAAAATCTCCTTCTTTGTACAAGCCGGTTATATATTCTTTTCCGTCGGTGTTGGTTTTATAGGTTTTTACCTTACCACTATTGATGAAATACAAACCATGTGGCAGATTACCTTCATAAAAAATAATCTCCTTCTTCTTAAATTTCCTAAGCGACCTTTCTTCTGAGAGTCGATTTAACTGATTTATACCACGAGCTTCATCTATAAACTCATTTAAACCTTCAAGATTTGGCGTATAATCTTTTTTAAACATTTTATGTTTTCTCAGACGGGTTTCGATCACATCCAGCAACTCAATATCATCAAAAGGCTTGGTAATATAATCGTCTGCACCAAGTGTCATTCCTTTTCTAAAATCTTCTTTTTCTGTTTTGGCAGTAAGGAAAATAAAAGGAATGGACGCAGTATAAGGAAGCTTGGCCAGTACCCTGAGTACTCCAAAACCATCCAACTCCGGCATCATAATATCACAAATAATCAAATCCGGAACTTCCTTCTTAGCCAACTCTACTCCAATTTTTCCATTTTCAGCAGTAATTACCTTATAGTCAGAAAGGTCTAATATCTCTGCTATGTTTTCTCGCATATCAGAGTTGTCTTCAATCAATAATATTTTAACCATCAGCTTTGTTTGAAATTGGTAATTTAATAATGAATTCAGTTCCCTTATGTTCTACACTGGTGAATTTAACTTCTCCATTTAATATCTCAATATATTTCTTTACAATATTTAAACCCAATCCGGTACCCTGAATATTTTCGGCATTTTTAGCCCTGTAAAAACGAGTGAAAATATTAGCCTGATCCTTCTTAGGAATACCTATTCCCTCATCTCTGATTTTTATTACCAGACTCTCTTCATTAGATTCAATGGTAAAATAGATGCACTTATCTTCCTCTGAATATTTTGAAGCATTGGACAAAAGGTTGAGTAGAAGGTTTCGAAGAATCTGCTTGTCCAGATGAATCTCTTCTACCAATAAATTTTCAGAATCAAATACCACTTCCTGACCCGGCTTCAAAACCGTTTGCATGGCATTGATGGTTTCATTCGCCAGCACTTTAAAATTAAAAGTTGAAAACTCGAAGGGTATTTTTCCTTCCTCCAACCTTTCTATATTCAAAAAATCGTTGAGGATTTGTGTAAGGTTGTTTACGGCAGACTTGATTCTTACTATGTGCTTTTGTGCCTTTTCACCAGACTCTCCCATATTGTATCGGGAAATAAGTGATATAGAAGAAAGAATGGTACTCAAAGGTGTTCGGAATTCGTGTGAGGCTGTTGTAACAAACCGTGTTTTAAGTTCATTTAGTTGCATCTCTTTTTCGAGAGCAATCAAAGTATCCGTTTGTGCTTTCTTTAATTCGAAATTTATTTTCTCTAATTTTTTGTTGGCATCAGCCAATTCCTTTGTTCTTTTTTCAATTTCTTTTTCCTGCTCTTTGGCATAGTGTTCAATTTTGCGCTTTGATTCCTGTATTTCTGTAAGGTCATGAACTACTCCGCAAAAATGACTTTCCCCGTTTACCTTGATCTCCGATACGCTCAGATAAAACGGAAATTCAACACCATTCTTTTTTAATCCCACCACTTCTCTGCCTATCCCTATAATTTTTTTAACCCCTGTAGTTAAATAATTGTTTATGTATGTATCATGCATTCTGGCAAAGTAATCCGGCATCAGGCTACTTATGTTTTTACCAATCATTTCTTCCGTTTTATATAAAAACAACTTGCCAGCTGCAGGGTTCATCGACTTTACTATCCCTTTTTTATTGATCACGATGATACCATCAATGGCATCATTGAAAATGGCATGTAAAAGATCGGGGGTTTCAAAAGAAAATACTGGTTTTTCCAATTTAACTAGGGGATTTAAGGAGGAAATAAACTGGTTGCCAATTTAACGAAAATTAGGTTTTATAACCTTAATTTATAGTTAAAAATGATGCCGGGTAAGAGATCTGTGTGCTAAGCTAATACTAACTACAGAAAGCAATGCTCCCAATAGAAATGGGGCTCCCGGAAAAAACACCTGAGCATTCTCCTGAGTAAATTGATAAAATAAACCAGTCATAACCGGAGGGGCAATAGCGGCAGTCAGGCTAATCACACTGGTAATCGCTCCCTGAAGCTCTCCCTGAGCATTAGGAGAAACTTGTTTGGTCATGATTGACTGCATCGACGGACCGGACAACCCACTAAAAGCGTAGGGTATTGAAAATACAAACATCATCCAGCTATCAGTAGCGAATGCAAATAAAATAAAACCTATAAGGTATAAACTCAATCCATAATAAATCCCTTTTTGTTCACCTATTATGGGTATTATTCTTCGGATCAGTACACCCTGTACAAGACCAACCATAAGTCCGACAAAACCAAGAGATAAACCAATCATTTTCGGATCCCAGGCAAATTTAAGTTTCGTATAAAATGTCCATATACTTTGAGTGGAATGCGCCGCAAAATGCACAAAAAACAATGCGCCTATTAAACCAATGATGATAGGATACTTCTTCAGTTGAAACAACGACCCCAGAGGATTAGCTCTCTTCCAGCTAAAAGGTCTTCTATGCTCAGCGTCGAGCGACTCAGGTAAAATAAAATAACCGTATATACAATTTAGCAATGTAAGTCCTGCAGCAGCAAGAAAAGGAACTCTGGTACCATATTCACCCAAGAAACCACCAATGACCGGCCCTATAATAAAGCCTATACCAAAAGCTGCTCCAATCAGGCCAAAGTTTTGTGCACGCTTTTCCGGTTTGCTAATGTCTGCTATATAAGCAGAGGCAGTGGTCATACTTGCGCCGGAAATTCCTGAAATGATCCGTGCCAAAAAGAGCCATGCAATAGTTGGAGCCCAGGCCACCAGTAAATAATCAATCGCAAATCCAAAGAGAGAAATTAGCAAAACAGGCCTGCGTCCATACCTATCACTCAACCCACCTAAAATCGGAGAACAAATAAACTGCATGATGGCATAGGAAAAAGTAAGGAATCCTCCATAGACAGAAGCATCACTCACCTCACCATCGATCAGTTCCATGATCAAATCAGGAACCACCGGGATGATGATCCCAAATCCGATGACATCAATAACCAGTGTAATGAATATAAAGCCGAGTGCAGCTTTAGGCTTCTGTGACATGCAATTAAATTTTGGCGAATTTAGGACTATTTCTTCATTTCAATCCCAAAAAGTCAACGCTGTTTTTTTTTCTTAAAGACTCAGAAATTCATCACAGAAAAATATGAAACAAAAAAAGCCGCTAAAAGCGGCTTTCAAAATCTTTACATTAAATATTGACTTATCCCCACATCGGAAGGTATTTTGCTCTGTTGGCATACAAAAGAAAAATATTGAATGACAAAGCAACAGCAGCTCCACCAATACCTGCCACATCCAGTCCAAGATGAAATAAAAATGCTGCTACCATCACCGGAAATACCATCACTGCTGCAAAAGCTACCTTCTGATTGGTAAGAAATGCTATACCTGCAACGATCTCAATAGACTTGATGACAGGGAAATAAAATTTAGTGCTAATTAATGCTCCCATAAATGCTCCGGCTGCCGGATTCATGTCTCCCATAGGCAAAAATTGCAAGAAATAATTTAAACCAAAGACCACCAACATCAACCCGAAGAGCAGTCTCACTACCAATTGTACTTTATCCATTTTATTTGATTATTTATTAAATTGATTATATACTTTTTTGATTTTTTATAGCTTCAGCCAACCATGTCAGCTCTTGAATGAATAAACCTGTTGATTTCTCAAAATATTCATCTGTAAGCTTACCATCCTCGTCAAATGCACTTTGAACTTTGGTAAGTAAATATTTCATTGGCACAGCGTAAGCTCTTATATGCAAAATGAATTTCTGTAAATCATGGTGAACGTTGATTCCTCCCATATTTCCGGACGATACTGTCAGTAATCCGATAGGTTTTTTGCTAAATTCCGGATGGAAATAGTCGAGGGTGTTTTTCAATACTCCCGGCATACTTCCATTGTATTCGGGAGATACGATCACAAGTGCATCTGCTTCGCTTAATTTTTGAGAAAACTCCTCCAGTCTGTCTGGTTTTTCATCCAAATAACTGTTTCGTTCTTCCATTATAGGAAAGTTGTACTCTGCTAAATCAAGGTATTCTACATGTGTCACCTTTTCGTTCTTCAACAACTCTTTTTGTAAATATTTAGCTGCTTTAGGTGTTTGTCTGCCTCTGCGCACCGATCCTACTATTATTGCGATATTCATTATTGTTTCTATTTGATTGTTATCTATTATCCTCTTATTTTATCTAATATGTCATTTAAGACTTTGGCATCCTCTTCTGAAATATGAGCCTTAATATTTTCTACCTGATTTACATCAGGATCCATTTCGGCTAAAAGGTTTAACCCTTTTTGGGTAATGATCACATCCACCATCCTACGATTTTCAGCGTTGATATTTCTATCAACCAATTCCATTTTTACCAACTTATCAAGCAATCTGGTCAGGTCTCCTCGTTTATTTACTAAAACTTCTTTGATCTCACCGGGACAAATACAATTAGGATATTTACCCCTCAATATTCTTAGTATGTTGTAGTGCTGATCGTTGATGGCATATTTTTTAGATATTACCATAAAATTATCAGTAAGCCAGTTTCCAGTGTACATGATGTTAAGCAATGCCTTTTGCCATTCATCTTGAAATTTTGCTTGTTTTATTTCTTCTTCTAATTTCATTGACTTAAAATACGTAATTACAAATATTGTAGTTACATAAAATTAGAAAAATTATCAGAAAAATGAAAAAGGAAGAGTCTAAAACTATTTTCTTGTATAAGAAATAGTAATGTTGTACCCGGCATTTTTCTTCTCAGGCACCTCTTTTTTGGGTTTTGCCTTTACCAACTGGTATTGAAGAGATGGGGTTTTCTTTTTAGGAAGATTAAAATTGATTTTGAGGGTTTTTCTGGTGGATGTTCTCAGGCCTCTGTTGACGGCTTTATCAAAAACAAGTGATTTAATCAGTCTTTCAACTTCCTCGTCACAACCATGGCCGAGTCCCTTGAGAATATTGACATTTTTAATTTTTCCCAATCCATCCACAAAATACTCAGCTTCTACTGTACCTTCTATCTTATTTTCCAAAGCGTCTTGAGGATACTTCAAATTCTCATTTATAAATTTTGTCATAGCCACCTTACCCCCCGGATATTGAGGTACTTTTAGAAAATCCTTTGGCTTCTTAGATTTGTGCATACTCGTGACTAATTTGGTAAATATTTAATACCCAGACAACTTTTCTCAGGCTGTAGTTCAAAATGAGCTAAAAGTATTACGGAAGAAAGTTATAAAACAGCATAAGATCATGTGGATTTGTCCTAATTGCAATCAGAAGTTTTTACATACCAACCAATGGCACTCATGTGCCGAAAAAACAGTTGAAGATTTTTTAACAAACAAATCTCCAATTACCATTGAACTTTTTCATCATCTCATCGAAGAGTACAACAAAATCGGAGAATTTGCACTGCATCCTGCCAAATCCAGAATTGCTTTTGCTGCAACAATTCGATTCGGATATATAGCCAGACTGGGTAGAAATTTTGTAGATGCGGCTTTAACATTCAATCAACCTTACAAAGACAATTTGTGTTTTTACCGCATAGGTGAAGTCCCGGGAGGCAAATATTTTCAGCACTATTTTCGAATATTCTCCAAAGAAGATATCAATGAAGAATTAAAAAAATATATGAAAATGGCATTAGACTATGGAAACAAAAAAACGCCTAAATCATGAGCAAACCCTATCCATACAGCTTACTCATGAATCTATGCCAGATCAATAATTCAAAGGCACTTCAACCATCGTTTTGTCCCATCCCATCCTCATTACAGCTGTATCTTTTCCCTTATCTTCAAATCTGATAGAAAATGCTTCTACTTCACTCGAAAGCGATTTGACAGGCACTTTCACACGTAAAACATCTTTGCCTTCATTGTAGCTATAAGCACCCCAATAATCCAAATCAGAGCTTACAATAATCATCCATTCTTTTTCATCAGGGATTGCAAATAGAGAGTATGTTCCTGCCTTAAGTTTTTTTCCTCCAACAGTAATGTCCTGATAAGCCTTTAACTCAACTGCCTCATTGGCTCCCAGTCTCCAAACTTTACCATAAGGTACCAGTGTTCCAAAAATCTCACGTCCTTTTTTTTGTGGTTGACTGTAATACACTTTAACAATTGCCTTTTGGCCTGGATCTCTGTCGTGAGCAAAATTATCGGGTAAATAAGCCACATCCATTGGACTTTTGTCAAGTGCTCTAAAGGACTGAGCCGAAGCTACTGTGCTCACAGAAAGTACGAGCAACAAGGAATAAAGGAAATGTTTCATTTTGAATTGGTTTTTTAGTGAAAAATAAATTCTAACAGCATGTTGAACGATGAACCAAATTAAATGGTTCATTTGGCCAATATGGCTTTTACAGTTTCTTTTAAATACGGGAGTACCTCCTGACCAAACCACTCATTTTTTTTCATCCAGATATTATTTCGGGGTGATGGATGTGGCAATGGAAAATATTTAGGTGTGTACATCTTCCAGTTTCTAACAGTCTCTGTCAACGTATCGCATTTTTGCTCCAGATAATAGTTTTGAGCATATTGGCCAATTAGCAATATCAATTCCAGATTAGGCAAATAATCAAATATCTTGGCGTGCCATGCTTCGGCACATTCAGGTCTTGGAGGCAAATCTCCCGATTTCCCTTTCCCGGGATAACAAAATCCCATTGGTACAATAGCAATTTTTGAGGTGTCATAAAAAACTTCCTTATCGACATCAATCCAATTTCTAAGGTTCTTTCCACTTGCATCGTCCCATGGAACTCCAGATGCATGCACTTTGGTGCCGGGAGCCTGTCCGACTATTAAAATCCTGGATGATTGAGAAAACTGCACCACGGGATTTGGGCCAAGAGGCAACACATCTTTACATATTCCACAGGCACGAATTTCAGACAAAAAAACTTCTAACTGATTCAATGAGTTTCTGGTTATTACACAAACTTAAATTTAAAGCTTTGAATAGTAAATCCAATTACCCCAATACCCTCAACTTGGCAAAAGACAACAATAATGTCTTGTCGCCTGCTTTTTCGAAAGAAATATGTGCTTTTCGATTGGTTCCCTGTACCTCCATTTTGGTTACTGTGCCAAAGCCGAATTTCGGATGCTCCACTTTCATTCCTTCTGCCAGGCCTGAAGTATCTGATGGAGCAAAATTTGCAGAGGGTTTGTGTACGATTGCATTGGGAGAAGGCCTTGAAGCAGTGCTCTGTACATTGGAAATAAAGCTCCTGGTAGTATGGTTGCTTTCCCTTGTCAACGCAGGAGGAGTAAAAGAATTGGAATACTTCTGGCTCACCCTGATAAAATCCTTATCAATTTCCTCTAAAAACCGACTGGGTTCACATGTTTTCAAACTACCAAAACGATACCGGGTCAATGCATAACTCAGTGTCAACTTAATTTCTGCCCGGGTAATAGCCACATAAAACAACCTGCGTTCTTCCTCAAGGTCATCTCTGGAACTCAACATCATTTGAGAAGGAAATAAGTCCTCCTCCATTCCTACCAGATATACATGTTTAAACTCCAACCCCTTGGCCATATGAATAGTCATAAGGGTTACAAAATCAGTATCATTTTTATCCTGACTATCAGCATCTGTAAGCAGAGCAATTTCCTGTAGAAATGAAGCCATCGACTTGTCCTCTGTTTCCGGATTGTCCACAAACTCTTTGATACCATTCAGTAATTCCTGCACGTTTTCATATCTGCTTCTGCCCTCGATGGTTTTGTCATCGTAAAGCTCTTTCAGTAGCCCTGAGTTTTTGGCTATTTGAGAAGCCGCTTCAAAAGCATCCTTTTTTTCGATAGCCAAAATGCATCCCTTAATTAAGGTGACAAAATCAGCTATGGCATTGGCTATTCTCCCAGAAAGGTACTTGTTGGCTTGCTGCATCACTTCCCAAACGGTAATATTATTCTCAGCAGCTGCCACCATCAGTTTGTCAACCGAACTGTCGCCTATTCCTCTTTTAGGAAGATTAATGATTCTTCTAAACGCCTGTTCATCATTTTGATTAACAGCATATCGGATGTACGACAATACATCCTTGATTTCTTTTCTCTGGTAAAAAGAAACCCCACCAACTATCCTGTACTTGATATTGTTTCTGCGTAGGGCTTCTTCCATTGATCTGGATTGGCTGTTTGTCCTGTACAAAATAGCAAAATCAGAATTATGAAGCTGATTATTGACCTTATCTTCAAAAATGGCTGAAGCAACTAATTTTCCTTCTTCATTGTCAGTAGTTGCCCTAATCACATCAATCAACTCTCCGGTGTTGTTGTCTGTCCACACACTTTTTTGAAGTTGTGACTTATTCCGGCCTATTACCGAATTGGCAGCATTGACAATGTTCTTTGTAGATCTATAGTTCTGCTCTAGTTTAATTACTTTCAGTTCCGGGTAGTCTTTCTCAAAATTGAGAATGTTTTGAATATTGGCTCCACGAAAAGCGTAGATACTCTGAGCATCATCACCCACCACGCAGATATTTCTCCTGACTGAAGCCAGTTTTTTCGTGATC
This sequence comes from Reichenbachiella sp. MALMAid0571, assembly GCF_040151475.1. Classification (NCBI taxonomy): domain Bacteria; kingdom Pseudomonadati; phylum Bacteroidota; class Cytophagia; order Cytophagales; family Reichenbachiellaceae; genus Reichenbachiella; species Reichenbachiella sp. MALMAid0571. The sequence goes on from NZ_JBDKWG010000102.1 coordinate 72,338, forward strand.
ACATATTGGGACACATTGGTATCCTGAAACTCATCTACCAGTACATATTGAAACCGTTGTTGATACTTATTCAATACATCTATATGGTCACGAAATAACACATTGGTATAGAAAAGCAGGTCGTCAAAATCCATAGCATCTGCTTTAAAACAACGCTGGACATATTCTTTGTAGATCCTACCCATTTCAGGTTTTCTATTGTCTATGTCATCCTGCATATAAATAGGATTACTGGTATATTCCTGCCACGACACCAACCTGTTTTTTGCTCCGGAAATCCTACTATACACCACATTGGCTTTATACACTTTGTCATCAAGATTAAATTCCTTAACAATTGCCCGGAGCAAAGACTTGGTATCGTCTGAATCATAAATAGTGAAGTGGCTGGGAAACCCAAGCTTATGAGCTTCTGCTCTTAAAATTCTGGAAAAAACGGAGTGAAAAGTACCCATCCACAAATTTCGGGCGTCTCCACCTACTATTTGCTCAATCCTTCCTCTCATTTCTTTTGCCGCCTTGTTGGTAAAAGTTAGCGAAAGAATCGAAAATGGATCTACACTGTGTTTTTTAATTAAATGAGCTATTCGGGTAGTAAGCACCCTGGTTTTTCCCGATCCTGCACCAGCAATGATCATACTTGGCCCTTCTACACTCAGTACACCCTCTTTCTGGGGTTCATTCAAATCTTTAAGATATGGGAATTCCTCTGTTTCAGACATTTTTGCAAGTTACAATTAGTACCATAAAATTTTATAGTATCAACTTTAAAAATCTAATTTTACTTCACATCACCAAGTACAACAGCCAATGATCAAAATAAGAAAAGCCAATTTGTCAGACAAAAAATTCATTGTCAGTTTTCAATTGAACATGGCTATGGAAACAGAAAACTTAAAACTGGATGAGCAAACGGTAATCCAGGGTGTCACACGGGTCTTATCCGATCCTTCCAAAGGTCAATACTTTGTAGCGGAAACCAATGACAATGTCATTGGAAGTTTATTGACTACTTATGAATGGAGCGATTGGAGAAATGGCACTACGCTGTGGATCCAATCAGTTTATGTTGACACCAGCCACAGAGGCAATGGAGCTTACAAAGCATTGTATGCCCATGTGAAATCAATGGTTCAAAGTGATCCCAACTACACTGGTATTAGGTTATATGTCCACAAGGGCAATGAAAAAGCAAAGAAAGTATATACCAATCTGGGCATGAACGGAGAACACTATGAGTTGTATGAATGGATGAAAGAAAGCTAAAATATGCATCAAGAGTTTAACCTCTTGATGCATCGTACTTCCTTGTTAAGCTCTATTTCCTTTAGGCTTTCTCCTGAAATTCCTGTTTCCTCCCTGAGATTTTGGTTTCCTAAAATGATTGTTGCTTTTAGGTTTTTCACTTGCAGGCTGTGGATTATTACCTGGCTCAAACCCTTCTATAACCTCTTGAGGCAAAGATTGTTTTAACAGTTTTTCGATTCCTCTTACCAAATCCATTTCATCATGACTTACCAATGAAACAGCTTCACCACTCGCTCCGGCTCTTCCGGTACGACCTATTCTATGAACATAATCTTCAGCCACATTTGGCAATTCAAAATTGATAACATGAGGCAGCAACGGTATATCCAATCCACGAGCAGCAATATCTGTAGCTACCAATACCCTTACAGTACCTTTCTTAAATCCATCCAAAGCTTTAGTCCTGGCATTTTGGCTTTTGTTGCCATGAATGGCCGCAGAAGTAATTCCGCTTTTCTCCAGTTTTTCACTGAGCCTGTTAGCTCCATGCTTGGTTCTGGTAAAAACCAATACCTGCTGCCAATCTCCTTCGGAAATCAACTTTACGACCAAGGCTGGTTTTCTCCCTTTGTCCACATGAAACACCTTCTGTATTATTTTTTCTACAGTAGTATTCTCCGGAGTAGCTTCCACGGTAACCGGGTTTTGAAGAAATCCATTGGCCAATTCCTTGATCTCCTTAGAAAAAGTAGCCGAAAACAATAAATTCTGCCTTTTAGCAGGCATCAGGTTGAGGATTTTTTTGATGTCTCTCAAAAACCCCATGTCAAGCATACGATCCGCCTCATCCAAAACCAGTATCTCAACACTGTTTAAAGACAATACCTTTTGATTGAGTAGATCCAGCAATCTACCCGGAGTAGCTACCAAAACGTCCACCCCGTTTCTGAGTGCAGTGACCTGAGGATTTTGATTTACTCCCCCAAAAATCACAGTAGATTCAATGTTCAAAAACTCACTGTATTCCTTTACATTGGCAAATACCTGTGCAGCCAATTCCCTTGTAGGAGTCAGTATGAGAGCTCGCAACGGTCTTCTTCGCATTTGCTTACCCTCAGATAAAATCTGAAGTAGTGGCAATGTAAATCCTGCCGTTTTACCAGTTCCTGTTTGAGCAGAAGCCAAAACATCTTTTCTTTCTAATATAAACGGTATTACTTTTTCCTGAATAGGTGATGGTGTTGTATATCCTTTTTTGTTGACAGCATGCAACACGGAAACGGATAATCCTAATGATTCAAATGACATATATTTTTTTATGGAATGCAGGCATTAGAAAATGTTCATAAAACCCATGAACATGCCTGTGTGGTTCATTGTGGCAATTGAAATTACATTTGTATTTAAACCAGCAAATTTGAATGGCTCTCTAAATACAAATGCAAAGGTACATTAATTCTTCATCAACAACGTGAAAAAAAATAATTGGCATTAAAGAATAATATTTTCCTCAAAATCCACCTTGTCAATCACTTCTAAAATCTAATGAGACAAAACCTATAGTATTTGTGAATATTGATATGGTATTTGTGAATATTGATATACTGTTTTTGCTATGCAGCAAAATTTAAGTACTTTTCTAACTATTATTTCAACTACTCAGGTTCAATATATATTGAACATAACCTTATTAATTATTTCAAAAAAATGAAACCAATTGTACAAATTTCTCTGGACTTAACCGATATTGACGAAGCACTCGAAACTGCCACAATGGCCATGCGGGCCGGGGTGGACTGGCTGGAAGCAGGTACGCCTTTGATTCTGGCAGAGGGCTTGCATGGAGTAAGAAAGTTGCGTGAGGCATTTCCAAATACCCCTATTGTAGCAGACCTGAAAACTATGGACGGGGGCTACCTTGAAGCAGAAATGATGGCTAAAGCCGGAGCTACTCACGTGGTAGTTATGGCCAGAGCACATGAAGAGACTATAAAATGTGTGGTTCAGGCAGGAAAAGACCATGGTGTAAAAGTAATGGGCGACAATCTCGGTGCACCGGATATGGTAGCCGCAGCAAAATGGTTGGAAGACTTAGGTTGCGATTATGTAATTCACCATATAGGTTATGATGAAAGAAGAGGTATTGCCGCTCAGGGAAAACGCATGCCTAGCCCACTCGATCAACTTCGTGAAGTGGTAAAGGCAGTAAATATTCCTGTGCAGGCAGTTGGAGGACTTTCACTGGAGCAAGCCATAGAATGCCCCAAATATGGTGCACCATTGGTTGTATTGGGTGCGCCACTTACTATTGATGCCGATGCATTTAAAACGGCATCCGGTAACCTTGAAGAATCACTTAAACTAATCTGTGATGCCATACATGCTCACGGAGATGTCAACTAAAAATAATAATTTACTGTACTTAACTATACAAAATCAGGAATGGCAACAATAGAAAAAATTCCAGCAGTGGTCAATTTTGCAGAGGAAAAAGGATCTGTAGAGATCAGAGAAATATCCAAGCCGGATATCGGTGAAGAAGATGTACTATTAGAAGTAGTAAATGTGGGCGTATGCGGCAGTGACCTCCACCAATGGACTTCCAATCATAGCTGGCCAGTAAACTATCCTATCGTGCTTGGCCATGAATTTGGTGGACACATAGTCGAGCTTGGCAGTCGTGTAACAGGTTGGAAAGAAGGAGACAAAGTGGTAAGCGAAACAGCAGCAGTCATCAATCCCAACAGTGCCATGTCTCGAACAGGGCTCTACAACCTGGATCCCGACAGGAAAGGTTTTGGTTATGGTGTTAATGGTGCTATGACCCGCTTTGTGAAAGTACCAGCCAGGTGCTTACATACAGTACCTGCTCACCTTTCATTTGAAAAAGCATGTTTGACTGAGCCTTGTTGTGTTGCCTATAATTCTGTGGTAGTTAACTCCAACATCAAGCCGGGAGACCGGGTGATCGTAATTGGTCCGGGAACGATAGGAATCCTTTGTGCAGCAATGGCACGACTATGCGGTGCAGAAGTGGCAGTAGTAGGATTAGAAAGCGACAGAAACAGGATAGAAATAGCAAAGCAATATGGTTGTGACGGCATAATAGGAGATGCGTCTGAATGGGCCAGAGAAAGAGACGGACTCGGCGCAGATTGTATTATTGATGCCGCTGGTGCCAGTGCCACGCTTAAAGTTGCAATGGATTTGGTACGCCCCAATGGGCAAATTACCAAAGTGGGCTGGGGGCCTCAACCTCTTGGTTTTTCCCTCGATCCATTGGTACAAAAAAATGTGAGGCTTCAGGGAAGCTTTAGCCACAATTGGCCAATTTGGGAAAAAGTGATTGGTCTTTTGGCAAGTGATACCCTCGACGTGACTCCAATTATCGGTGGAGTTTGGCCTATTACCTCTTGGGAAGAAGCATTTGAAAAAATGCATAGCGGCCAGGTGGTGAAAAGTGTACTTAAACCAGTATGACCTATGCGGTTAGCAGGCAAGATAATCATTGTTACCGGTAGTACTACCGGGATAGGAAAAGCCATAGCCAAACGCTGTGTAGCTGAAGGTGCCAGAGTGGTAGTCCACGGACTGGAAAAAGACTGGGGGCAATCTATACTGGATGAATTAGGAACTGACAATGCAGTGCTTCATATCGAAGAAATAAGTAATGAAGGTACGCCAGATCGTTTGGTTGATCTTGCGGTAAAAACCTTCGGAAAACTGGATGCCATTGTAAATAATGCCGCTAAGGTGGCTTCTTCCGACATCCACACGACAGACAAGCCATTTCTTCAAAATATTATAGAAATCAATACCATAGCACCTTTTCTTCTAACGAAAGCAGCATTACCCCATCTGACTAAAACCCGTGGCTGTGTGCTGAATATCGGATCGATTAACGCTTGGAGCGGTGAGCCCAATCTATTAGGTTACAGTATGTCGAAGGGAGCTTTGATGACCATGACAAGAAATCTGGGTGATGTGCTCCATAGAGAAAATGGCGTTCGGGTCAATCAGATCAATCCTGGATGGGTGCTTACAGAGACAGAAATCAAGAGAAAAAAAGAACATGGATTAAAGGAAAACTGGTACGAAGATATTCCTGACACCTACGCTCCCGCCGGACGGATTTTGTGGCCTGAAGAAATGGCTGCTGCTGCGACCTACTGGCTCTCGGATGAAAGCGGACCAGTAAGTGGGCAAGTCGTTGACTTAGAGCAACATCCATTAATCGGGCGCAATGCCCCAAAAAATACTACAACAATAAACGTAAAAAAATAAGATAAAACTACTATGCCAAAATTAGCTGTATTCCCAAAAGCCTTTATGAATGCCCTGTGCAACGACGGAACCATGCGGGTAGCCGAATGGATCGAACTTGCCGTGAAACTTGATGTACAGGGACTGGAATGGTATGCCGGGTTTCTGGAAATGAAAGATAAAAAAAACTGGTCTGTATTTAGACAAATGGTAGAAGACCATGGGAAAGAAATACCCATGATGTGTTGTTCACCAGACTTTACCCATCCGGATTTGGCTTTCCGGCAAAAGGAAATAGAAAAACAAAAAAACTGGATAGATATGACATACGCATTGGGTGGAACTTACTGCCGTGTGTTGTCCGGTCAGAGGCGGCCTGAACTTACGCTGGACGAAGGAGTCAAGTATGCTGCAGAAAGCATCAACGCCTGTTTGCCTTATGCGGAAGAAAGAAATATCACGCTCATTATAGAAAACCACTACAAAGACGACTTCTGGGAGTTTCCTGAATTCGCACAAAAAATGGACGTTTTCTGTAAGCTGCTGGATAGTCTGCACCACCCGCACTTTGGAGTAAACTACGATCCCAGCAATACTTTTCTGGCAGGTGAAGACCCGTTAGAGCTACTATATCGGGTGTCTGATCGTGTGGTCACCATGCATGCAAGCGACCGCTACCTCAAAGAAGGTACCATCGAAGATTTACGCAATGAAGAACTTGGTGCTGTAGGGTATGCCAAGCGACTGAGCCATGGAGAAATTGGTCAGGGACTCAATGACTATGATGCCATTTTCACCGAACTGAAAAGAGTAGGTTTTGACAACTGGATCAGTATTGAAGATGGCGTGGATGGCATGGATCAACTGGAAAGAAGTGTTGCATTCCTAAACAAAAAAATTGCCGAGCACTGGCCTGCTCAATAAGGTTTACTTGCCTTATTGTAAAAAAGCATAAAATGAAAAAAACTAAATGGCTTTTCATTGTTGTTCTGATTCTTACAGGGATTTATGTAGCTACTGTATTCATCTTTCCGGTAAAGTTGGATCGGGAACAAAATAAGACAAAACTACTTCCACCCTACAAAGTCTCTGACAAAGCCCTGGCACTATATAATTCTTTGGACTTTATTGCCGATTTGCATTGTGATGCCTTGCTCTGGAGCCGTGACCTGACAATAAAAAACTCCATAGGCCATATGGATTTTCCGAGAATGCAGGACGCCAATCTGGCTTTACAGGCATTCACCATTGTTACCAAAGTTCCAAAAGGACAAAATTTCTCAAAAAACACGGGAGAATCATTTGACATGATGACCTTGATGAATTTTTTACAGGCAAGACCAATATCAAATTGGTTCAGTTTGTTTGAAAGAGCCGTTTACCAAAGTCAAAAACTTCATAAAATGGCTGCTGATTACAATGATGAATTTATTGTAGTTAAAAATGCAAATGATCTAAACAGACTCATAACACTGAGAAAAGAAAACAAACATGTAGTAGGAGGTTTTTTGGGTTTGGAAGGAGGCCATTGTCTGGAAGGCAAGATAGAAAATCTTGAAAAACTATATCAGGAAGGAGTCCGCATGGTAGGCCCTACTCATTTCTTTGACAATGAACTCGGAGGTTCTGCTCATGGTATTTCCAAAGAAGGCCTTTCCGATTTTGGCCATAAGGTGATACAGCGTATGGACGAACTGGACATGATCATTGATTTGTCGCATACTTCTCCAGCCATGATTGATGATATTTTGGCACAGACCAGACGGCCTGTTCTGGTTTCTCATACTGGAGTCCGAGGCACAATGGATAACCCGCGAAACCTATCTGATGAACATGTACGCCAGATTGCCGCCAATGGAGGGTTAATTGGCGTAGCTTTTTTCAAAGGGGCGGTAGATACGCCACTGACTAAAGGGATTGTCGATACTATGAAATATATCAAATCAATAGCGGGTGTAAAATGTATTGCTTTAGGATCGGATTATGATGGAAGTATGACAGCTCCTTTTGATGTTACCGGATTGCCATTGCTGGTTGAGGAGCTTTTAAATCAGGGATTTAAAGAAGACGAAATCAGAGCCATTATGGGAGAAAACGTAAAACAATTTATGCTGAAAAACCTTCCCGAGTAAAAGACCCTTCCACCAATTCTAAGAAAAAGAAACACAACCCTAAAGTATTTTAGCCTTATAGTGCCCTCTTTTACGTATCTTAGGTAGGTTATACTTTTCTGGTTCAATCCCATAAAAGGTAAAAAATTACGTTTCTATCATATACAAGGAAATTGAATCAGGATAAACAAGCGTAAAGTATGAATTGTGACATCTCTAAAATTGCTAAAAGCATCACTCCATTACTGGTGATCATTTTGATTATTTCTTGTGCAAATCAGGAAGAAGTATCAAAAGACTCAGCAAATACTCAAACCATGGATGATCCAACTACGGATGATCTGGCTACCGATGAAATTATCAATTATTTAGCATTGGGAGATTCATATACTATCGGACAAGGTGTGAATGCAAAGTTAAGATGGCCAAATCAATTGGGTACAGCACTCAAAGAACGTAATTACAAGGTTGAAACAATAGATATCATTGCACAAACCGGATGGACTACAAGCAACTTGCTGTATGCTCTGGACAATACTGAAACAGGAGATTACAATCTGGTGTCGTTGCTAATAGGCGTAAATAATCAATATCAAGGCCGGTCTTTTGCAACGTTTAAAACAGAATTTGATTTATTGTTGGATAAAAGTATAGGCATAGCTGGTGACACCAAGAGAGTATTTGTTGTTTCCATACCAGATTATGGAGTCACTTCATTTGGAGGTGCAAATAGCAGCAGGATAGGACAGGAAATTGACATGTACAATGACTACATGGCTGATCAATGTGACTATCGAAAGATTCCTTTTATAAATATCACGGAAGTTTCCAGGGCATTGGGAGATTCAAAAGATGCATTGGCACCAGATGGCTTACACCCAAGCGGAAGCCAATATGCAGCATGGGTAAATGATATATTACCTGTAGTCGTCGAGGTTTTGAATAAATAAAAACCAGGCCTGAACTCTTCGGTTTTCGCCATTTCCGGGCAGGAAACTCCATAACACAGACCTGCCAGGTTTATCCGGAAAATCCAGTAATTAACGGTAGTTTTCTTGTCAGCTTTGGAATGAAACCTGGCAGGTCTCTCTCCCCTAGCGCAAGCATCTCACTTGTACTTTAATTTGACTTAGCGCAGTAGAACAGCTCTATACGATAAAATATAAGAACAGGAAAACTGCTCCAAAGTCTCCTTGTCATCTCTGACAAAGTAAATATCTCTTGAAATGCAATCCGGAACAAGATTCCCCTACTGGTCTTAGCGTCTCGCTGAGAACCTGCAAACGGTCGCCTACTCATTGGTCGTGAACCTATTCCTGATGCAAAACCTTGTCTAATTGCTCCCCTACTGGTCTTAGCGTCTCGCTGAGACCCCTCTAATCTAAAAAATAAATGTCAATCAACCCCTTTTCTCCTTCATAATCTCTGGCACTACTATACAGCCAGTCTGATGGTTTTTCCACAAATCTTGCTTCTACGGGATTGTTATGAATGTATTCCAACCGTTGTTGTACGATAGAATTAGTTGACAATTCTATCGGGTGATTGTGCTGTTGCCAAAATTGGAAGCCCTTATTGTTAGAAGCCTTATTACCAGCTCTTTTCATCATCCAAAGCAACCATTCTTTTCTGCTTTCTTGTGGA
>NZ_JBDKWG010000103.1:0-4371 GCF_040151475.1 Reichenbachiella sp. MALMAid0571
TTTCAAAACGATTGTGTCAAAATCCAATTCTTTGGGATTGGAAAACTCGTTCCAGCTCATGCAGGAGCTTTTTGCTGACCTGAGAAAGGGAACCGGAGCGGTAGTCATTTCTTCAGCCTCAGGTGCTGAGTTTGCCTTGGAATCTGACGTCTGGAAAAATGGGGTGTTTACTTATTCAATTCTCGAAGGTTTAGAGGGTAAAAAATGTGACAAAGATAAAGATGGTTCAGTTCAGGTCTCAGAACTTAAAGACTATGTTTTTGATCGGGTGTCTGAATTGACCAACGGCAAGCAGCATCCGACGAGCAGGAGAGAGAATCTGGAGTTTGATTTTGTGGTTTGGTAGGAAATTTATTTAAAAGTAATATAAGCTATGAAGAAATTACCCATCATTATTGCGGTTATTTGGGCAGCTTCTGTTAGTTGGTCGCATGGTCAGGTTTGTACAAATAAAAAGGATTGTTATGCTCAGGCGATACTCGCCGAGGAAGGTTCAAAAAAAATTGAATTGCTTTCCAAAGCCCTGACTTATGGGATTCACGTAGATGCTGTCTTAGTAAGAGCTTCTATTTATAAAAGCACAAATGATAATGAAAAAGCAATTGTTGACTACAAGCAAGCGGCAGATTGGGGTTCCGATGAGGCGTTAAACATACTTAAAAATTCATTCTCAATTGACTACTCGTCCGAAGCATACGCAGCAAGGAGAGTCGATGAGAGCTTGAGAGAGGTTCGTGGATACGCAAGCAAGGCTTCAAATTTGAGTCAGAATAGCAACTTTGAGTTGGCCGCAACAGAATTATTGACAGCTGAAAACCTATCATTAGAACGTGGTGATACCGAGAACGCAAGTCACTATACAGTCGGACAGGCTTTTGAGTATTATCAGGCGAAAAAGTACGATCAAGTCATTGCCAAGGCCATGAAGTCCATCGATGTTTATTCAAAGCCTGAGGCAGGAGCATATCAATATATTGGATTTGGTTATTTGGGGTTAGGAAAGGAAGATGAGGCGATCAGGTATTGGAAAGAGGGGTTATCCAAATATGCCAATGATAAAAATATGATGGAAGCGCTAAGTTATGTTTATGACATCAAGGGTGGGAGGTATTATGGGTTAAAGGCATGGGCAAATGCTTACAAGAACTTTCAACAGTCCTACAAGTACAATAGAAATAACCTAAATGCCTTAAAATATTGGGCTTTTAGTGCATATTCTATGAAACGTGATAAAGAGGCATGGCAACTACTGGAGGATTTGGTGAAGAAGGATTCAAAACAGTATCAATCCGTCAAACAGTATTTGGATTATTTGAGATCTGTGTATAAGTAGAGATACATAGATTTCCAATTGAACTTATCCATTATGGAGGTACTGTGCAAACTGCGTCCAGATAGACTGGAGTTTGATTTTGTAGTGTGGTAAGGGATTACCCTTAGTTGAAAATGAGGGTGTCCCCTGATTACCCTAAAGTCAATATGTATTATCTTAGTCTTTATCAATCAGCGTATTGATCATGTCTGTTGTATTCTAAAAATTGCACTATGAAAAGCATCATCTATTTCATTGTTCTCAATCTATTAAGTCATACCCTATTTGCTCAATCTATTGAATATTTTCATCTTCAAGTTCAGCTTGCACATACCGCTTCAGATATTGCTATAGCTAAAAATGGAAAGTTTTTTTGTACAGGAGGGACTGAAGATGGATTGATAAAAATTTGGGAAACTTCTAGTGGAAGGTTATTAAGGGAATTCAAGGGACTTGACGGTTATGCAGATTTGGGGGTTTCAAATCTTCAGATAGGAAGCGACAATAGAAGCATCTCATTTAAGTTTGGCAATAAAATATTTGACGCTGAGACAGGCGAACCCATGAGGACTATGCGTTCCGGAATGATGTCACCAGACGGGAAATGGATTTTGAGCATAAGTGAAAAAAGAGATGCAACAGGCACACCTAATTATGCACTTGAAGTTTATGAAAACGGAGGTCAACCTCAATTGGCCTGGTATAACGCATTGAGTTTAAAAGAGGCCGACATAAAGAAATATTTAATATCTACAGACAGCAAATATGTTTTTTCATTATTCGATAACACTATTCATAAAACGGATATTACCATTGGAAAAGTAATTCAGAAGTTTAAGAAAAAGAATTTACCTGACTTGGAGAACGCTTATGGATGGAAATTACATCCTGATGGAAAGTACATATTCTGGCAATGGGGAAGTAGTATTTATTCACTGAATACTGAAACGCTGGAAAACGTCAGGTATTCAGCAACCGATTATTTGTTGGTATCTGGCAAGTATTTGCCCGATGGCTCTTTTATTGTTATTAAGGAAGATTTTCTTAATCATAACTCTAAAGTGATGATTTATGACGGACATACATTTGAAGAAAAAGAAGATTTGACAGAAATTTTTGCTAAGAGTATTAATTACGCAGACTGGGACATCAAATCATTTGATGTTTCTGGAGATGGAAAATATCTGGTAGGCATTGGGAAAGGCAAACATTCCGGTATTTATATTTTTGATCTTGAAAAGCGACAATTGATTAGAGAAATCATTGGAATAAAGAACAACCTTTCAAACCTGACGATAGAGAATACGGGGAGATTTTTTACTACTAGTGGAGAACAGGACGTGTCCAGTATTTGGGATTTAAATCTGGGTCGGATATATCGAAGTTTTCAGCAACCTGGTATGTCCAGTTCTTTTATTAATCCTGATGGGGATCGTTTGGTTTATTTGTCAAAAGATATCAAAAAGGTCAGACGTGAAAATGGTTATGATTTCGTTGATATTGATATCAAAATGGGCAAAATATACAATACAAAAGACGGTAGTCTCATTTCAGAGACACCTTACTATTATTATGCGCATCCTCTGGAAAATGGCAGTGGCTATTATGGTGTAAAAGATGATGAAGGCTCTAAAAAGAATCTGTCATCGAGTGATTTTAATGGTAGGCTTATTAAAGAGTTTGTGTCAGAAAGTGCCAATACCGATCAGGGTAAAACCGTCGAGTATCACTCCTCAGATGTACGCAAGAGTAGATTCAAGAACGCCGAATTTTTTATGCATCCGTACGTGAATTATTATAATACCATATCGCCTACAGGAAGTATTGGCTGGATGTATGGTATTTACCTAGATTCTGATCGTGAAGAAATAGGAACCACACTTCGCATAAGTTATGACAACAACGCAGCACTTTGGTCTGCAGCAGGGTCATGGTTCAATCTTAGGTTCTCTAATGATGAAACAAAAGCGTTTGAGTATGGAGCAACCTATAGTGGAGGTAATCCATACATCAGTGTTTTGGATAGCAAAACAGGGGCTGAAATTAAGAAAGTTAGAATAATAAGCAATCAGATCAATCATGTCTTCCCAAGTAAAGATGATAGTAATTTTCTGGCATCTGGAACAGAGGGGATAGAAATATATGATTACAGTTCCGATAAAATGTTAAAAATTTTAAAAGGACATAGTGGAGGCGTAAATTATGCACGATACACACCTGATGAAAAAAGGATTCTTTCATTGGGTCTTGATCAGACCATAAAATTATGGGATGTGGCATCAGGGAAAAACATTATAACATTTGTACCAGCTGGAGAGCACGATTATGCGACCGTTACACCAGACTATTATTACACTGCGTCTAAAGATGTAGGTCAATACCTTCATTTTGTTAAAGGAATGGAGACTTTCAGTTTTGATAATTTTGACTTGGCTCTGAATAGACCCGATATTGTCTTGAAAAGACTAGGTGAAGCATCTGAAAAGCAAATTGTAGCTTATAAAGCGGCCTATCTTAAAAGACTTAGTAAGCTGGGATTTACAGAAGATCAGATAAGCAATGAACGTCATTTACCTGATGTTTCTATTATAACAAAAAATATTCCGTACGAAACGGAACAAGGTTCATTTACATTTAAAATCAACGCTCAAGACGAAAAATATAATCTGGATAGAATTAATGTTTATATAAATGGAGTGCCAATATATGGCTCTAAAGGGCAATCGGTTAGGGATATGAAAACAAAAACATTAAAGGATGAAATTGAGCTTGAATTATCATCAGGTGACAATAGTATTCAGGTTTCTGTACACAATGAAAAAGGTGCTGAAAGCATCAAGGAATCTTTTCGAATTGTTTATTCTAAAGAAAGACCATCTGAAACTTATATCGTTTCCATCGGCATCTCCGACTACAGGGACAACAACTACGACCTCAACTATGCGGCAAAAGACGCCAATGATATAGCCGCCAAGTTCGGTACAGATGCTTCCAAGGTTTTCAAAATCACCGACACCAATGCCACCAAGGAAAAAATCCTGGCTGTCAAATCATCATTG